>JBAXBF010000050.1:0-15435 GCA_037142095.1 Chloroflexota bacterium | reverse complement strand
ATTGAGACTGATTGATACAGCTCCAACGATTGGAGGAGTAGGTGTAGGTGTAGCGACCGGAGTAGGTCCCGGAGTTCCTGGGACTATGTTAATCGCTTGTGCAAACACAGGATAGATGCTGTCAGCCATAGTCTTGTCACCAATTTGGCTCGTGTGTGTCCAGTCAATTGTGCATGAATTTGGAGCGTTAGGATCATCAACCCAAGGGGTCGCGTTTTTGATTGCAAGCACAGGTGAAAGTCCCGTTGTCATCTCGCCTGCAAGCGCTTTGAAACTTGCCTGCATCTCGGTCATAGCAGATTGTGACGGTTCACCCAATAGTACTTTTATTTTCGGATTCGCTTCCCTCAGCTTATCGATAAGTGTCCGCATATATTCCTTTTTAACTGAGACACTTTCCGAACCATTTGTACCCAAGTAAATTATTGCAATATCCGGAATGATAGTCTGCAACGGTGTCGTCAAGATATCTCGAACATTTTGGATTGTCCATCCCCAATAACCTTCGTGTTTGTTATTAAAAGTCTTGCCATTGTATGTCGCATAATTCGGAGTTGAATTAAATCCAAAATTCCTTGATCCTACAAATTCAAAGTCAACATTATTATCAATTAACAGTTTCCACAATGGATATCGATATGAATACTCAATCGAAGAGGTGCCGTTGCCATTACTCCCCTGCGTAATAGAGTCGCCGATACACATGATTTTAATCGGGCCCGGGGTTGCATTTGGGTCAGGTGTTGGCGAAGCCGTAGGGAGTGGCGTCGGTGTCATAGGAGGTAGAGTCGGTGGATTTGGCAATGTCAAACTAGTCACTTCTTTTACTACAATTTCATCAATTAAAAAGTCCGCTGTTGCCGACTGAATGCGCAACATAAAGGCTCCGTCAGTTCCAATAACTCCGCTACCTGAGCCTGCTGGAGCAGTAAAACGTATCGCTACATACTTCCATGAACTCGAGATGCTGCCAGGCAATGTCATCGGAAACTTTATGTATTGCGTCCCGTTAAATACATCTATGCTAAATAAATATGGTAATGAACCTTTAATCCAAGCATTAAATTCGTAGTATTTTCCAGCAGTCATATACCCAACTTTTTCTTGCCTAAGTGCTACTTTCCAAGGTGCCATTACAGTTACAGCTTTAGAAGTACCAAAAGCACCGCCAGATATAATCTTTGCACTGGCGTCACCGGGTTGAACGTTGAAAAACGTCGAAATTCCATCAAGTGTCTCCGACTCAAAAGTAGAATCACCTGAAAATAGATTGTCACCTAATGTCGCATTTGTGAGACCAACCAAAGGCATTGGCGAATCGGCAAAAATTTTGATACCTGACGACCCACTAAATAAAGCTACGAAAACAAATACTACAATTAAAAACTTTGAAAACCTTTTTCTATTATTCACGCTTAAACCTCCTAAAAACATTTAGTTAATACCTACCATAGTTTTGAATTGCAAACATGACAGCCCTCATACTTGTTAGTAAAGAACCATTGTTTATTGAGCCAGCAGTAAACACATTAAGCCCTTTGTATTCCTTAGCCATTTCGCAATCACGTTTAACTTCCTCAATAATGCTTTTTTCATCATTATTCATAAAAGTAAATGGTGCGATACACCCGTCAATCCTGGTATTTTTCATGTATTTTCTGATTTTGTCTACGGTAACGGTAGGCCCGAAGTTGCATACAGTTAAATCGAAACGTCCTAGAATAGGCAACAAATGCTCCATAGGCGAATCAGAATGCTGATATCGAAAAGCATTTTCTCCCGTTGCAAAGTTGTCAAAAACTGATTGCAAAACCGGTGCACCAAAGGATTCGTACATCTCTTCATTTAATAAATAGCAATTATCATCGGCAAAGGCAAAATAATTCTCTTTTAGACCAGATTCTTCATCAAATAACTTTGTGCTTTTTATAATCACATCTGCTATTGTTTTGCTAAATCGCTCAAATAATTCAGGTTCATCATAATATAGATAAATGAGATTCTCGATTCCGTAAATCGAGGTGGCCAATGTAACAGGACCTCTAACACTCCTGCAAACACTAGGTTTAATCCCGTTAGTTTCAAATAATCGCTTTTTCTCACTCTCCCAGTTAGCCGGTAAAATAAACTCTCGTAGATCGTTTTTATCCACGCGATCCAACATTTTTTCTAACTCTTGAGGCGTCTGTATTGAACCCTCAAGCCATTCTGTATCATTGTTCATGAAATATTTAGCTTCAAATACTTCGCCTATACGTTTGCAATTAGGAAACTTTGCATCAGGATTTTGAAGTTCTTCTGATAACAAAGGAATTCCCACTATTTCAATCGCTTTTTGATTATACCTTTTATTCAATTCCTGCCTTCTTTTCGGTTCAGTGTACCCCCATGGCGCACCACCTTCGCCTAATTCAGCAAAGACACACTCATCACTCATACGAATACCCAAAGCAGCCTGTGTCGCTTTAGGATTGAAGCAATTATTTTGATGAGCAATTTCGTCATCCTTCCAGAATTGATTAATATCAATATTTAACATTATTCTTTCCTCCATTTTATTTTTCTATTACTAAAAATAGTTCTTAATCAAATAACTGTTCATAATATGCAGCGGCGGAGCCGTAAAGATTATATACCCGTCACGGTAATCTGTTTGAATTAACTCGCCTTCAGGTTCTGATATAATTGTTAACTCAGAATTTTTGCACCTAACTTCAACTTTAATATCTATGATGCTAGGTACATATTCTACAACTGGACACCAATAACCTGCTAAAACTTCTTTTCCACTATGATTAACTAGATTTATAATTAAGTCGTTCTCTTTTCTTAATAAGACCATCTCAACTTGTGCTTTCGTATTGATCTTTGCAATTAGTTCTGGCAATAATTCATCTTTCAAATTTACAACAAGATCCGCCAAATTCGGTTCGTAATAAGCGTGAAATGAAGATAACACAGGTGCAGAAACATAAATAACTTCACCTTTTCCAATCGTAGTCTTTGATACAATAGCAAATTCTGTCGTGTCTGCTGGCGGTGCAAAGCCGTGTCCGAACTCAGCGCCACCCCGTCCTGCCGTCATAGGTTGAATGTAATGGTTCAATACTTTAGAATCATCCTGCCCTTTTATCAATGTAACTTTACCTCTTAATAATATTGGCTCTGAATATCCCTTAGTATTGTTTTCTATATAACCATAATCCAAATTCGAAAATCCATTTAATTTAACATCCGCAAAAGCCAAAATCTCTTCATCAATACTGCTTTCATCTTCAGCTTGAATGACCAATAGTTTCCCACCTGCTTCAACAAACTCAAAAAGAATTTTTTTAGTTTGTTGATCCACAAATTCTAATTCAGGCAGTACAATGAGTTTATAATCATAAATATTTTTTTGTAGATTTTCTTTATTCAAAGCAGTGTAGTGGTGTCCTCTGTTCATCATAATATTTGAAAATGCTAAGAATGTGGACTTTTGCTTTTCACGTTTTTTTACATCAGGATAATACTCAAGATTTTTTCCCATGATATGATCATATGAATAGAAAACTGCTGTCTCAGGAACATGTTTTGTGCCTTCTATGATATTTCTTCTGGAATTAACAAACTGAAAGACTTCCTTCAAAATCGGCCATGAACGTTCTTCCAAAGTTCCATCAGGCAACTGTCTATCAATAAGGTAGAATCCACCGCCGTTGGCAATAGTTGCGGCAGCTGTATATTTTAATGTTTCAGATGTATTATTACTCCAATCGCCTAATCCATGCATAAATCTTCCGCACATATAATCAAACGTCAATCCAGTACCTGCCCAATAGTGCGAAAAAAAACTAGATACGCTTCCCGATGGAAATAAATCTCCAGCTAAATGCTGAACATGTTCTGGAGGAGTATCGGGTTGGTTAGCAGACCACTGCCAGTTAAATGCAACGAAAACTTGTGGATTGAATGTAAAAATTTCATTTGTGACCTTTTCAAAACAGTCATCATAGCATTTTTTATACCAAGTAACATATTCGGTCCAGCATTCATCTTTACTATCTATAGGAATTGGTTTGCCAAAAAGCCCTCGACATTTATCACAATAGCATGGATGAAAACCAGTCATAGTGTCATAAAACAGTTCATCTACATCATATTTTTGCAATATTTCTATAGATTGTGGAATTAGAAGTTCTTCAATATAACCACTATTAACACAAAGTGGTTCAAAACGCTTACTATTGAAGCCTCCCACAATTTCCATGCTGTCTGCGACAAGCCTCCATTCAGGATGTTTCGCTACAGCTGCCGAGTCTAAAAACATACTATAATAAACACTAATTCCAAGGTCTTGATCACGACAATTTTTAGCAACCTCCCCTAACATATCCGACTTTAGACCAGGATGTGTTGTGCCTATTTGAGTTGGATAATATGCAAATCCATAATGACATTTTCCAAAAAACACAATCGAATCCACAAAAGACTCTTTCATTCTTTTAACATAATCAGAGGCATCAAAATTATCACCTACGATTGCATCGGCAGGTATATGAAAATCAGGATGACATTTAGCAAGATTTATTTTTCTCATGTTTAGCTTTCCTCTATTCCTTTTATTTTTATAATAAATATTTTAATCTCAACCGCAATAATATACAATAGTTTTAAATGACGCTTTCCTAATAAAAATGACACATTAGTCTATTGAAATAAAACATTAGACTAGCATATAATTAATTACAACACTTAAAACACTATATTTTTGATGGAGGCATAATTACAATGGAATTCAGACCTGACATTGATGAGGTAATGGGTAGAACAAAAACTTTCTATGAAACAAATGATATAAATGCATTAATTCTTGTAGACCATATCAACAGCATTAAATATGCTGGCGCAGACAATAAAAAGTTATGCGATTGGAATTTTCCACGCGAGTTGCATGCGTTTCTTGATTCTTATTTAATGTGGTTTGAAGATTATTGGACTCAAAGAATAAATATCTTTGATGATTTGATTCCTAGCGTAAACCCAATCTTTGGTTATGCAGAGCATAGTGCCTTTCTCGGAGGTGAAGTTACAATTTCAGATGGTACAAGCTGGCATCATAGATTATTAAATAACTGGTGCGATATTGATAATCTTACTTTAAAAGAAGATAATGTTTGGCTTAGAATGCTCTTGGATGCTTTCTCTTACTTAAAAGAGCGGTCCGAGGGCAAATATGCTTTGAAACTTAGAGGTGCCAATGCTCCTCAAGACTTAGCCAATACTCTTCGTGGGAATGACTTCTTTACAGATTTTTTTGATTACCCGGATGAAATTAAAAACCTGCTAAGTTTTTGTGTTGATGCTATACAATGGACACTTTCTCACCAGCATTCAATTGTAGGAACATTTGATGGAGGCGTCATTACTGGTGGTAATGTGTGGTTACCCGGCAATTCCACTGGTCACCTTTCAGAGGATGCGTCAACGATGTGTTCGCCACAGATATATGAAGAGTTTGGACTTCCTTACACTTCTAAACTCGTTCAAAATTATGACCATGTTTATATGCATACTCATGGTTTGGGACGTCACGTGCTGCCATTAATAGCAAGCATTCCGAATGTTGATGTCATTGATATTGCTAATGACCCAAAGTGTATACGTTCAATAGAAATATATAAAGAATATGCTGATTGCCTAAAGGATAAATATGTTGTAGTTGCATTAAATTACGATGAGTTGAAAGAAAATATCTCATTTTTAAAGGAACGCAAAACAATTATCCGCTATTTAGCTGAAGATTTGGAAGACGCAAACCTAGCAATTCGATTCGTAAGAAGCGAACTCAATTAGAGAGGTGTGTCATATGGATATTATTGATTTTGGGTTTGGACAAGGGTATTTTAATCTTAATATCTTTATTAAATTCAATGATTTAATACTGGATATTGAGTCAATTTTGTTTGAAAAATCATCACCTTATTATGATTCGAGTAAAAATGAAAATACATTTATTCATCCTCCTCAGGATACTGCAGCATTGATTTACTTTTCTTCAGGACGTGGTGAATTATATTTTGAAGGATCGACTTATTTAATCAACGCTGGCGCATTCTTCTTAATTCCAGCTGGTTCTTTTGCATACCAGAAGGTCATTTATGAAGATCACCCTATAAAACACACTATATATTTTGAAAGCAAAATAAGTGGAAAAAGCCAAATAAGCAAAAGACAGAATTTCTACAAAAATGATGTTGACCAAATTAAATCACATTTTATAAATAGCACATTTCAACACGGAACACTATCGCCGTATATCAATGCAAATTATGTTTTTGATAATATTCAATATGAACTAAATTCTGAATTGACTTTTTCAAACGCCTCATTAACTCAATTGATACTAAACATATTTGTAAATAGTGCTCGTTCCTTTACAAACAAGATAAATACTAGTATTTTAGATTGTAATGCAACAACGCGTCAAATAATAAATAACATTCGATTTCATATGAAACAGTCGTATAAAAGCATTACTTTAGAAGATTTGGCCATACTCATGAAGTTCAGTCGAAGACAACTTCAGCGATATTTTTCCAAGTATATCAAAAAGACTTTTAGCCAATTACTTGAAGAGTTTAGGATTAGTATTGCCAAGAAAGAAATACAAACAAGTCAAAAATCCTTGCACCAAATTGCGGATGACATAGGCTTTAAAACATATAATTCCTTTAAAAATTCATTTCTTAAGCAAACAAACCAGACTCCAGATAACTATTGTGAGCAGATGAGAAAAGTAAAGAAGACTTGATAAATTTCTGCGGACTCATTTTACATAATGTACTGGGGTCGGCTTACTTCTGGAGCAAAGGTTGCTTCCCTTTTCAACAATTACAGTATTAATTCTGGGTTTTCCGGTCCAAAATGTTTTAGCATGACAATGGGCTGGCTGACTGAGTTGTTTTTGATTACGACACCTTTCTTCGCTGCTGCTTCAGTAACAAAATATTCGTCATAGGTCAGCTGACCAAATCTTATTATACTTGGTGTTTCTAACGGCAAGCCGTTGATGGTTCCGAAGCCTTCCATAAGAATGAATCCATACGCTGCGCTATCAGGAATAGTAACCGTTTGACCTGGCAATACTGTAAGTTCTTTTGCAGAAGCCGACTGAGATTTGAAGCATATCCATTTTTCATAGAAACCGTCAGCCGCAGGATTGTTTCTTTCTTGCACAGGCTTAGGCTCCATAAATCTGTTCTTATGGAAATCAGGGTCAACATTAATTTCCCAATCCAGCACATCAATCAGATGATCGATATTGCCAATCTTATCTTCAGGTGTTTCCTTCCACAGCAAAGACTCTGGGACACATTCGCCGCCATAAAGCACCGATTGATACATCGCAAAGACATCCGATGCGAACTGGGGCTCATAGGTGCATAGACTACCTGGCGCATGAAGCACACCTGGCGGAACATCCCACCCTGTTCCTGGTCTCAACTTATAACTCCTAGACAGATCAAGGATTTTATTATCACCCTTCGGAAAATTAATGAGACATTCTTTTAACATATCCTTTGTAGTTTCAGGGTTCAAACCAAAAAAGGTGAAAGGAAATGTCCCACCATAGTTATTTACCTGAATTGGGAAGTAATACATTTCGGGCTTGCCAAACTTTCCCGTGAGGGCAGCAAACTTATCATTATGATGAACATGATGCGGCAGTGGCCCGAAGTTATCAAAAAACTTAGAATATATCGGCCATCTATTATACTTATTCCATATTCTTTCCCCAACGATTTGATCCTTCATCAGTTCAACCGCTTCACGCAACAAAACCCTTTTTGTTTCACCCTTGTACTCAAAGACTACATAACTCAAACCCTCATCTTCAGGGGTTCCTGGTCCGTTATCTGCAAATGTTGTGGATGCAAACCAACGCTCATCTATACCGCCTCGGTTGAGACCATAGGAATAGTAATCATCTGGATGTAGCTTAATTCTCTTTCCTGGAATACAATAAAACCTTGGCACCCAAACAGGTGCTAACCTCATAATCCCCTTACCCATCTCAAGTGCATTTTCAATAACCGTCTTATTTCCTGTGCTCATAATACAATTCTCCTTCTACATTTTATTATTATTCCTTTAGTAACCCATTTGGGCAAGTTCGTTCGCCGTGTTGACCCATTCTTCTATCGTTTCAGGCTTGTTATATATAGTATGTGTATCCTTCAGTATCATTTCTATCACACAACCCTTTGCTGCAGTCAGTGTATCAGAAACATCTTTTCGCATTTCACTGATTCCGCAACCTGACACTATTTTTGAGGGATTTGGTTTCCAAGATAATATGTATCGATCTTCTAGTGCATTTGCCGCTATTGAAACATCCGTCCACGGGCTAACTGACACTCTCCTAAGGTTAGGTATTTTCTTAACTATTTCAAATTTTTTGTTCAATGACTCGCAACATCCATAAGAAACCAGTCCATATCGTTTCAGTATGGGAATTTGATACTGAACTGCAAATTCTTCATACATCGCTGGAGATATCATATCAAAATGCTGACTTTCGGCTGTTCCCCACAAATCAGAAAAGCTGAAGTTATTCTCCCCTCCTTTTGTCTTGGGAAGCTCATCAACATATCCAAGACCGCCAGTACCAGTGTAATCATTACCATTGTTCAAAGTCATTTCTACCTTGCCATCGATTTGATCCATTAATCTAAGAATGCTTGCCTGCATAAATCCTAAAACCCCATGTAGCCATTCAGGATTTTCAATCATATCTATCATTAGGTTGTCCATTCCTCTCATATACACCAACATATTTATCAGAGAGGTATCTACAGTGTATTTTCTATTAACTTTCACTTCAAGAATGTCGCCAATAACATCCTTTACAGCAGATAATTCACGATTCGTTGATTCCAGATTAATGATCCATTCCGGTTGAATCATTCTATCAACATCGGCAAGATCCACAATACCAGGAACAAAATGATTAGCTCCGCCTTTTACTCCGGTACTTTCTACTTTAATAGGGATGTTATATCCGGTATTGGTTGTCTTCAGTGCTATTTCAATTACTCCGTCAATGATATTGTCATCAAAAATCCTTTGTCCTCTATAAAGCATCTGCTCTAAAATCCATTCATAACTCCTCCAGAATGGATCTTCTATGGTCATTGTTTCGATTGGAATCATTTCGCCCCACGCACCTTCTGGGTATGTTAATACCATTGGCCTTATCCTTTTTAAACTATTGTGGCACTTCCATAAGCCAATCTTTTCAGAATATCGCGGTTCATTAGAAATTTGGCGAACTCTTTCTGCTAAATCTCTCAGATGGGTTCTTTCACTTACAGATAATTTCCCTGGTCCACCAGTCTTCAATTCGCCAAAAGGGTTATATTCTAACATGTCAACACCTCAAATAAGATTACTTTAACAATTTATTCTATAATAAATAATTTTATATTTTAAAAAGTTGTTAATCAATAGTTTTATGTGACATCTTCCATAGATAAGCGACACACCAATCAAGTTAAAACAAGAGAAATTTAACATGATATATTTTTGATTTCGATGGTACGGTAAACCCGGATAGCAGCAACGAATTATCAGTAACTTTTTTAATCATCACAGGGTAACATTAATGCTTATGAAATTATCAATGATGAGTGGAATGCTAATCTTGAAGATTAATTATTTATTATTTATTAACCCACCCTGTTTCAACCGAATAACTATCCGTGTTTACCAACTTAAGTCAGTTTTAATCGTCTGTGTTAACTGTGTAGCCATCAAAGCGTGTGTTTTCAAACTCGGATGATAATCTTCACCAAAACCGTTTGCAGAAATCTGTGCAGGAAACTCAAGAAAATGAACTTTTGTATCTCCCTGTGTGATCTTTTCGTTGACCACTGGTTGGATACATTCCTTGCCGAAGGCGATTTTTGTCGCGTTTAACATCGGCCCGATTGCACAATAAATATGAGCGTCTGGGTAATTTGAGCGCACCTTGTTAACTAAAACCGTGTAGGCGGTCGTAAACGTCGCTCTATCTGGAAGCGTCGAGCCAAAATCATTTGTACATAAATTGATGACAACCACCTGTGGAATCCAACTATTGAAATTCCAGTTCGCACTATTGGTTGAATGCAGGGTGCGAGAATAAAAATCAATCATTGCACCATTGGAAGGCGGCAAAGTTAAAATGCCTACACCAGATCGTGCAACGGTAGCCTGTTCCGCGCCAAGCGCGCGAGCTGTAATAGATCCATACGCAAGATAATTATTTTCATTCTTAGGTGTGAAGTGTAAGGCAGGGTCAGTCCCTTCATTACCATAACCGCATGTGATAGAGTCACCTATGAATTCAATTCGTCTATTCGAAAGTGGTCCGGGCGGAAGAAGTTGACCCAATCCAAAAGCAAACCCTTTGAATTGAACAGGACCTTGATTACCCTCCGTGCGTTTGACTAGTTCTACAGAGTGATACCCCTGCGTTAATCCACTTGCAAGAAGGATGGTATTAGTGGTATTCGTAACTTTAATTGGGGTCGTTCTTTGATTGTCGATGAGAACTTCAAACCAATTTTCACCATAGCCTGCTTTTAAGTTAACACTAACTTCTGTGCCATTGAATCTAGCACGAATGGTACTTCCCGGCCAGTCTGCTTTTGGTCCGCCCACGGTGTCACTAAAATCAAAACGACCTAAAAACTGTGGCGCTGGAGTTCCAGATACATCCCAAGTGGGTGTAGGAATAGGAGTTGATGTTGGCAACAAAGTCGGCGTTGAAGTCGGAGTTGGTGTCGGAGTTGATGTTGGAGCTATCGTTGGTGTAGCTGTTGGTCTAAGAGTAGGTTTTGGGGTAACGATAATAGCTTTCTTGGTCATAAATGATATTTTGTATGTCGTTTTAAATAGATTGCCAGAACTGTCTCTGACTGCTTTTGCAGGTACTGAAAGAAAATATGCATAATTAGATTTTAAGGGGTTTTTTGGATCAATGTTTAAATAGTTTGAATTAATTGTAATAATACTCAATACAGTTTTCTTGTCAGCTCCCGTTAATTTGATACTTTTAAAGGTTGATGCTTTGTAAATCTTCTCACTCATTTTCAACTTGATTGTTATGTTCGTCGCAATCTGGGTAGCTTTGTTTTTTGGTGAGGAACTAACTACTTTTGGGCTAGCAGTATCCTTTGATGCCTCAACAGTAATAATCCCCATAGCACTTACAACTAATACAAATGACATAAAAAACAAAATAAATCTTTTCATAAAAATCCTCCTAAAATAATAATCAAACGAGCACCAGAATATGAGGTCTCGGTTTCAAAGCTACGCCTCTGTTCGTCAAACTGAGAAAACACTCTTCAATATATATATCAATAGATTTCGTCGTGGACACGTTCAGCTGCAAACAATCTTTTAAAGGTTTAATACGTTAATAAATTGCAAGCAATCCTCTTCGCTTTTAAAAGTTGAAGATAATACAAACTCTTCCTTTGGAAACGCCTTGAACAGGGGTTTCAATGCCTCGGGATCTGAAGGGTAACCGGTTAGACAAATACGTTTGCCACCTTCAAGAATTTTTTTAAAAAGCGGAAACCAAGATTCTGCAGCACCATGGTCATTTCCGGCTCCAGGAACCCACTGAATGGAATGAAGTTTTTCTACCCTGCAGAGCGCATCGACATGGACGATTTCGCCAGGTCCATCCAAGTGATAGATCAAACGTCCATCAAACTGTTCGGCATCCCGCATTACCGTAGGTAAAACAAGCTCCTCGAACATAGAGGGTGAAATCATGGCGGAAAAGTCGCAGATGCAGGTATGCATTGGTTTTGACGAAAGGTAGCGGAAAACATTGGTATATAACCCGTCATTCACCGGATCAATAATAGCAGAAAGCTCGGCAAAGTAGCTGCGCCAAAGCTTTTCGACTCGTTCAACAACTTCCAGCAGTTCCTCGGCATAATCCATGGTATCCAGCAATAGGTTATAACCAGTTCTAATGGAGGACAAGATGTCCAACGGTCCGGCTAGATCCGGTGGGGCGAATACGAATTTGCCTTTCAGACGCGAAACCAGTTCCTTGACCGCCTGAATGGCAACATCGGCATAGAATGATCGCGAATCTAACGTGATTTGTTGCAACTTCTCAAACGACCACGGTTTCTCCAACTCAAACCAAATAGTATCCCCATTAAATTTCGTAAAATCTGTTATAAATGCTGACAAAACACCAGGACCCACACCGGGTAGGAGAAAAGAAAAACCCTGTGCGTCGTGACCAGTCGTATCCAGATATTCTTCATAGAAGGCAACCGTATCATCAATGTAATGGTGCTCTCCTGTTTTCCATGCCAGTTCAACCGCCTGTCCGAATATCATCTCCTGTTTCCAATTGCTCCATTCTTTTACCAACTGTTTCCCCATCCAAGGTTTAACTGCGCCATGAAATGATTTACCCTTCTTAGGATATATTGCATACAGTGGCGGTTTATTGTTTTTTTTATTCCACCAGTCCTCATAATGTGCTATGATTTGCGTGTTAATCATGTTATCTGACTCCTTTATTCATTATTATTTGGCATTATATTTTATTAGAAAAAGCCATGCTGTCCTGGGGCTTGAGGAATTTCATCTCTCAAAACAAAATCGTCGGTATCATTCATCCATTGAAATAGTTTAACAGAAAGTAACTCTTTTATTGAAGTGTATTCGTTTAAATTCGAAAGATTTTTTAACTCAAACGGATCTACTTCGATATCGTATAACTCTTCTAGCACACGTGGCTCAACCAATTGCGGCCAAATCTTATTATATTGATCACTTTCGTTGAGTTTAATCTGATCAACGTGCGTCCATTTCCTTTCCAACGTCAAGTCAAAATTCCGTATGTAATGAAATTTTTTCGTCATCACGGAACGGATTGGATCGAACTTATCTTCATATGGATTTTTATCATCAGCTAATACCGTAGTTTTATGAACTCCATGAAAATTGAACTCCATGAAAATCTCATCATGTGGCCTATATTCTTTTCCGACCAACATTGGCCAAAAGGATCTGCCTTGAATTTGTTCTGGAACAGGAACACCCGCTGCCTCCAGAAGAGTGGGTGTGATGTCAATATTGTTAATTAACTCATTCACAACAAAACCACCTGGCATACCGCTAGGTAGTTTCATTAACAACGCTGTTTCCACGCCAGCTTGATACAACGTCCCCTTCGCACGCATACCTGATATCCCATGATCTGTAGTAAAAACAACAACCGAGTTCTTATCATAACCGTATGTTCGAATGGCTTCGAATAGTCGAGCAAGTTGTGCATCAAGGAACTTAATAGCAGCAATTTGTTTTGCCATATAGTTTCTTAGAGACGGCGTATCTGGAACAAACGGTGGTAGATAAACGTCTTCATCAGGTACCGGTCCACCATATACTTCTAACCTATCATTTCTGGTAAAAAAACTCTCGTGAACTTCTTGCGTTCCAACATTTAAGTAAAATGGTTTTTGTTTATTTGCATTCGTTTTAAGATATTTGATTGCAGCATCCACTGCATTCTCGGCTTTGTCGTCGTCCCATGTTGTTTGTTTATCAATTTGATAATGATTTTTTTGCCAATGCCTCTCATGCTGAAACCCTACATGGACTGTCTCATAATCAGCCTCATTGAAAAAATCAACGATTGTCTTTTGATTCTCCGGTAACTGCCAGCCGTAATGGGATAATCCAATTTGTCCGTTGTTGTGTGCATACATACCCGTCATTGAACAGCCTCGAGATGGGCTACAGCACGGGGAAGCACAAAACGCCTTATTGAATTTCACGCCTTGTGCTGCAAATTGATCCAAAGCTGGTGTTTTTAACGGTGTATTATAACAACCCAGCAACCTTCCTAGATCATGGCATACGATATAGATAATATTTAATCTCTTAGCTTCCATAATTGATTTCTCCATTAATCAGTTTCCTTTATGTAAGCACCATTAGCTATTAATTTTGCCCTGAGCTCCTTCACATCAATGCAATGCACATTGATGGTTTGGCTTTTTGAAGTCAATACCGCTGCAATTCCAGCCGCCTCACCCATTGCCAAACAACAAGGCATTATCCTGACACTACCCTGCACAGGTCTATCACAGGATATTGAACGTCCTGCTACTAGAACATTGTTTAGACCTTTTGGCGTCAAGCATCGATAAGGCACCCCGTGCGATTCCCCTTTTCCATAGTGAGGGAAACGTCCTTCAATATTCAATTCTGATACATTTGTGCTTTCAATTTCGTCGACGGCTGTATGAATATCTATAAAATAACTGTTACGACAGATTTCGTCTTCAAAACTGCGCCTATCCATGTAATCTTCAACAGTCAAGATATAATCACCTGTTATTCTTCTTGTTTCGCGAATTCCTATCAGAGACCCCGTCGCAACGAGAAATGAGTCTTTAAAAGCTTTTGGATGATACTCTGCAAGTGCAAGTCGAAATGTCTCGGCGATTTTACGTCCCTCAACCAAGGCTTTAGATATGTTTTCGGGGTCGGTATTATCAACATTCCACAAGTGCCCTGCATTGAATCCTACTGTAGAAGGTCCGACAAGACTATTGCATAGATGAACATCTTTAATATGAGGGAAACGTCCAGAACTCACAATTTCAAATATTGGGCTTTCAATATTATGCGAATGTAACAAAGGTCCTTTAACATACTCCTCCTCGTTGACATTGCTCAATACAAAACAATGTGTCGCCGGTTGCATTTCGCCATTTTGATCGCCCTTCTGAAATTCAGCCCCTGCCCATGAAGCCAGATCAGCATCTCCTGTGCAATCTACAAATACTTTTGCTTTTAAGCAAGATAACCCCGACTTATTAGAAATATATATTATTTGTACATTTCCTTGTTCATCTGTCTCCACGCCACTAAGCATGGTATGAAACATTACCGTCGCTCCACTAGACAGAACCATATCGTCGTAAATGCGTTTTAATGTCTCCGCATCAATTGGGACCCAATCAATATCCTCTTTAGAAACATTATAGACATTTTTCTTAGCCTGTTCAAATATTTGCTCAGCCAAGCCCTTATATATGATTTGTTCCTTATCAGAAAACGGACACCAACACGGCACGAGGCCAACAGTCCCCATTCCTCCAAGACATCCAGTTGCCTCAACTAATAGAGTTTTGGCTCCTTCTCGTGCAGCTGAAATCGCAGCTGTACAGCCAGCTGGACCACCTCCAACAACTATAACATCCCACGCGTCATCCATTAAAAAGGATTTGTTTTTTATAACATAATTCTTCATCAGATACCTCTTTCATACAATTTGTTTTTAATCTCAAACGAACCCTCAAATTTTGAGGGTTCGCTTTGTACAGCATGGAGGGATGTAACCATGCTTCTTTTAAATGA
>JBAXBF010000049.1:0-15716 GCA_037142095.1 Chloroflexota bacterium | reverse complement strand
ATCCGATCATGATAAAAGAATATCACACCCCGGCGGGTATCTTGCGCGGCGAAGTACGACAAACCGAGGATTGGCGTTGGGGAAATCATGTGCCTTTCCTGGATGATTATCTTGAACCGCGCTCGCGCAAATTTCTCATATCCGGGATGGCAGATTTGGATGCCCTTCTATACCTGTTGGCTGCGCCGACTCAGGCTGAAATCGAGGCGTTTATTGCCGAATCGCAGCCTGCTCTCGACCTGGCGCGCCAATATGACCTGCTCAGCGCGGGTGGTTGGGGCGTCGGCGCAGATATGTTCGCCTGGCTGTTTGGTTTGCAAAATCTGGTCTATGCCATTTTCGACCAACCCCAGTTTGTGCACCGCTTTTTGGATATGGTAGCAGTCTGGAATCGAAAACGAATGGAAGTCATCTTTATGCAGGGGGTGGATCTTTACATCAAGCGCGCCTGGTATGAAAACTGCGACTTCTGGACACCCAAGGCTTATAAAGAATTCATCTACCCCATCTTAAAGGCGGATTGTGATTTAGCGCATCGCTTTGGTTGCCGCTTTGGTTATCTGATCACCTCAAACTGCATGCCACTGTTGGACATGATAGCCGAGGCTGGGGTAGATGTTTTGATAGGAGTCGACCCCAGTTATTGGAATCTGGAAGCAGCCAAGCAGAAAATGAAAGGGCGGGTTTGCCTGTGGGGTGGCGTTAATGGTCACCTCACGCTGGAACAGGGGACAACCGGGCAAACCGCGGGCGAAGTGCAGCAAGCCATGCAGTTATTAGCCCCAGGCAGCGGATTCATCCTCTCGCCCGTGGACAATGTACGCCAGGATACACCTCAGGCACGAGATAACGTTGAGGTTTTGATCAGGGAATGGCAAAGATTGTGTGGAACAAGCCTTTCCTAAAGGGGAACCATCCCCGGTTATCTATTTCACGGCGAAAAACACGCCCATAAAGTAGTACTTATAAATGCAGTCAACACACTCAAAACCCGCGGCTTGCAGCCAGGCAATTTGATCGGTGAGTAAAGCGTCTTTATCATAGGTGGCACGGCGTTCCATGCTTTCCTGGATGCGTTCTTCGCTGGCACCTTTGGCGCGTAAATTCTCCAACCAGTTGCGTTTATAGATCTCTTTGAGATCAGGTGTGGGCGGTTTAATCTGGTCAACATTGATAAAGATACCAGGTGACTTTAAAATCCCATAGATACCTTTAAATAAATCCTGTTTCTCTTCATTCGTCAGGTGATGGATGGACAGGCTGGAAACAACCAGGTCGAACGGCTCTAAATCCTGCAGGCTGCGATAATCGCCTACTTTATACACGATCTGGCTGGTGTAATCTCTGAAGCGTTCCTTCGCCACTTCCAGCATCTGCTCTGCCAGGTCATATAGCACAACCTGCGCCTGTGGATATTTTTGGATCACATGCCAGGCAAATAAGCCAGTTCCGGCACCCAGGTCCAATACACGGATGGGAATCTCCTCAGAAAATGGGATTAAGTCCTTGACGATCGAAAAAATTTCTTCGTATCTGGGCTGGGCTTTCTTAATCCAATCATCATAGTACGCTGCTGTTTGGTCGAATGCTTGTCCAATGTTCATTTTTTGCGCTCCTATAAATTAGTCGACAATCATTGCGTTGCCGTATATAATAATTATAGATTGTTTAGGTTTTTTAAGTTCATCATAGAAAGGAGTGTGCAGAATGAAAAGGAAATACGGCGCATTAAGAACCATCAGTACGATCTATAAAATATTGGCAGGCTTGGCAGCCATTATTACGGTCTTATTGATTATTGGCAGTTGTTTGAGTTCGTTTTTTGGGGGAATGTTTGCAAACCAATTATTGGAATCCTTTGGCAGGGGTGGCGGGGGCGGCGGCGGATTTAATGCAGCCGGGTTGATTTTCGGGGCAATTATCTCCTTTATCGTTCTCTTGTACGGCGGTGTTATCACCGTTTCCCTCTATGCGATGGGAGAAATGGTAGATTTGTTGATCGCTTTAGAGGAAAATACGCGCCTCACCGCCAGTATGTTGCAGCAAACTCATCCGACCCAACAAAGTGACGTACCTACCGTAAGTAGTTAATAATAAACCCGCGTTATCCAAACTCTAAAGGGGTATGGCTTCATACCCCTTCTTCTTTATCTCCGCGATGATAAGTTCGAGTTGAACCTGATTTTCGTCATATTCAACCGTCATCTGTTGTTTATGATAACTGGCATCCACTCGTTTCACACCAGGTAGTTCATCTTCAATTCCTTCCAAGCGCATGACACAGGCGGAACAATGCATATCCGGCACACGAAAAGTCTTCTTAATCATCGCTATCATCCTTATTTAAATTCTATCTGACCCGTGTACATACCCATCGAGCATGAAAATTGAATCACGGTTCCGGGCTTCTGGGCTGGGATTTTGACAGGCGTAACCCCGCTTTGAGGCAGGACGACTTCAATATTCAGAGCTGGGATAACGAAGGCGCGCGCACAGGACGTGGTATTTTCGGTTACGATATTCATCGTCAATTCTGTATTTGCCGGCGCCCCTAAGGTTTGGGGATCATAACCATCGTTATTGGCTTTCAAAGTGATTGTATTGGCGACTGGAACGGCTGTATCCGCAGCAGGCGGTGTAACCGGATTGGCAGGACCCTGTGCCTGATCACCCAGTTTGCTTTGACCTCCACAACTGATACAAGGCATCCCATTTCCAACAGCCTTCGCATCAGGAGAATCAGGATTGGGGGTTGGGTTCGCCGCAGATGCCGCTTCGATGGAAGGTAATAAGGGTACTGGTTGTGAAGATACCATAACGGAGCGAGACAACCTGGAAAACGAAACCGGGGAACCAGCCAGATTCAAACCCGCTTCAATGGATAATAAGCCCAGCACCAGCACGATGACCGCCACAAAGCGCATAAAATACTTTTCCATCGTAGAACCCAATTTGGTCGCAAAATAAGAAACGAAAAAGAACACCGGGCTGGTACCCAAGATGAAGGCGAACATGATTGCCGCTCCAAAAACAGGGCTGGCAGAACCAATGGCAACCGCCATCATCGCCTGAGTCACCCCGCATGGAATCAAAACGGTGACGGCACCCAGGAACAGGGGAGTGAACGTATCGGCGCCATTCTTCGACATTTTCCGGATAGAACGCGTCACAAAGGAGGGCGGCTCAAATGCAAAATAACGGAAAATTGGATGAATATTCAGCATGCGCAGGGCGTTACCGATCATAAATACGCCGATCGCAATTAACAAGATCGCCCGGGTAAAGGGGGTTAACTGCAGCATGGAACCCAGCCAACCTAAAAAGAAACCCAAAACCGTATAAGCAGCCAGCTTGGAAATCAGAAACAGAAGGATAGGCATGGCGATGTGAGGTTTTACCGTTTTAGTAGACGTTTGGTCGATCACATCTTGTTCGATCTGGTGGGCGAGAGAACCAGCTAATAAGCCACCTTGCACAGCGAGACAGGATAACCCACCGGTGGTTAACCCTGTTATGAAAGCGACCATTATTTGACTAAACATATTTGCACCTCATTTATTCGAAGTCTATTGACAAAAATCTGAAAAGGTTGTATTATTATATTTACCCCCTCCCTAGGGGGGAGGGTTCTAATATTATAAACAATGGATTGCATTTTGTCAAGGCAATATGTCTAAGTTTGAGGATTTATAAAGATGGACATGAATCATAACCATAATCACGAACAACATCATGATCATAATCAACATAATCATGACCATGATTATAAAGACGTCATCCTGCGATTAAAGACAGCCGAAGGCCATTTGCGTGGTATCCAGAAAATGTTAACAGAGGGGGTCTACTGTATTGACGTCATCCGTCAGGTTCAAGCCGTCCAGTCTGCTTTGAACAAAGTCAATGCCAGTATTTTGGACGAACATCTCAATTCATGTGTCATTACGGCAATTCGCGGAGAAGACGCACAAGAACGCGAGCGCGTCCTGCGTGAAATTGCCGAAGTGTACGAAACTGCAACGAAAGTATAAACAAATTAAATTTATTTAAGGAGAAAATCAATGACAACCGTAACCTATTCAATCCCCAATATCTCATGCAATCACTGTGTGCATACGATTAAGAGCGAAGTGAGCGAACTGGATGGGGTAAAAAATGTAGATGCTTCACCTGAAACGAAACAAGCAACTTTCGAATTTGAAGCACCGGCAACGGAAGATAAAATCCGCTCCCTTTTAAAAGAAATAAATTATCCAGCCGTAAATTAGGTAGATATCTATATTAACAATTCTCAATTTCATTTAATGGAGTAATCCTATGTCCGATACAAAAAACATGATCTTACCTATTACAGGGATGACATGTGCCAATTGTTCTGCCACGGTTGAACGCAGCCTGAAAAAAACAAATGGTATCAAGAACGCAAGTGTCAACCTTTCTTCCGAGCGCGCCACATTCGAATTCGACCCCAATCTGGTTACATTGAATGATGTGGTTGCCAGAGTGCAGCGTGCAGGTTATGATATCGCCACTGGAGAGGCAGATCTGGTTATCCGGCGCATGAGCGACGACAACGATGCTCGTCGTTTAGAAAAAGCACTCTCTGCACTGGAAGGTATATTAAGTGTTCAGGTTAATCTTGCGTCCGAGCGCGCTCGTTTGCGCTATATTCCGACGGTTATCAGCCAGGCAGAAATGCGTAAAGCGGTATCCGCTACGGGTTTTGAAGCGCTTGAAGTCGGCGGTGACTCAGAAGATGCTGAAGCCAAAGCACGCGAGGCAGAAATCACCCTTCAACGCCGCTTTCTAATCATTGGATTGATCTTTACCATTCCACTCTTCATCCTTTCCATGGGAGGTGACTTCGGTCTTTACCCAATGGAACTGATGAATGCTCCCTGGATGAAATGGATCATGTTTGCCCTGGCAACACCAGTACAATTCTATGTCGGCTGGCAATATTACGTAGGTGCTTATAAGTCACTGCGTAATGGTTCCGCAAATATGGATGTTCTGGTTGCGATGGGGTCATCGGCGGCATATATTTACTCCGTTGTTGTTACGCTGGGGCTTATTTCCGGGCAGGTCTATTTCGAGACCGCCGCTGTCATCATCACCCTCATCAAACTGGGTAAATTCCTGGAAGCACGCGCCAAGGGACGCACCAGCGAAGCGATTAAAAAATTGATGGGACTTAAGCCCAAAACAGCGCGTGTCGTTCGGAATGGACAAGAAATCGATTTACCTGCCGAAGAAGTCCTCGTAGGAGATATCGTCATCGTTCGTCCAGGCGAGAAAATACCAGTGGATGGCGTCGTCATTGAAGGACGTTCAGCAGTGGACGAGTCAATGTTGACTGGCGAGTCGCTGCCAGTGGAAAAGGTGCCCGGGTCTGCGGTCATCGGGGCAACCCTGAACAAACTGGGCATGATCAAATTTGAAGCTACCAAAATCGGCAAAGAGACTGCTCTGGCGCAGATTATCCGTCTGGTTGAAGAAGCCCAAGGCAGTAAAGCCCCTATCCAAAAACTGGCTGACCAAGTATCGGGGGTGTTTGTCCCAGCCGTTATCCTGATTGCCGCAATCACTTTTACTGCCTGGTATTTCTCGGGCATACCGTTGGCGATCAATTCTGACTTGACTCCTTTCACACGTGCATTGATTCATATGGTGGCAGTGTTGGTCATCGCCTGCCCTTGTGCAATGGGATTGGCAACGCCGACCGCGATCATGGTAGGTACCGGGAAAGGTGCCGAGATGGGTATTTTACTCAAATCCAGCGAAGCACTGGAACGCGCTGGACGGGTCAATGTCGTTATTTTAGATAAGACCGGCACAATCACGCGCGGTCAGCCCTCTGTAACCGACATCATAACAGCCAACGGAATCAATGAAAATGAAATCTTACGCTTGGCAGCTTCGGCTGAAAAAGGGAGCGAGCATCCCTTAGGGGAAGCCATTGTGGCTGAAGCCGGAGAGCGCGCCATCCAGCTCGAGGATCCGCAGGGTTTCCTGGCGGAAGTCGGGCGCGGCATTCAAGCGCAGGTGGATGGACATGCTATTCTGGTTGGTAATTTGCGCATGATTACAGAGCGCGGGTTATCGCTCAATGGACTCTCTCCATCGATCGAAAAGTTACAGCATGAAGGCAAGACAGCCATGCTTATCGCTATAGATGGTGATATGGCAGGCATCATAGCGGTAGCCGACACTGTAAAAACAAGCTCCAGAGATGCAATCGATACCCTGCACAAAATGGGTCTGCAAGTGGTCATGATTACGGGAGACAACCAGCAAACCGCCGAAGCCATCGCCCAGCAGGTTGGCATCGATTCAGTGATGGCAGAAGTCCTGCCCGGAGATAAGGCAGCAGCAGTCAAAAGTCTGCAAACGCAGGGCAAGGTCGTCGCTATGGTTGGAGATGGCGTCAATGATGCTCCTGCTCTCGCTCAAGCGGATGTCGGTATTGCGATCGGCACCGGGGCAGACGTAGCCATGGCTTCGGCGCCCGTCGTGTTGATCAGTGGTGATCTGCAGGGAGTAGGGCGTGCCATCTCTCTCTCACGCCAAACACTGCATACCATCAAACAAAATCTGTTTTGGGCATTTTTCTACAATGTTGTCCTAATTCCGGCGGCGGCTTTAGGCTATTTGATCCCCATGCTGGCAGCCGGAGCTATGGCATTTTCCAGCGTTTTCGTCGTCAGTAACAGTTTGCGATTACGTCGCACTAAACTATAAAACCAACGAGGTGTCTATGTTAAACCGTTTGAAAACTTTTGGTCAGATCATTTTTCTCATCACGCTCTTTCTAACCGGCACAGCCTTAACAAGCTGCGCTGCAGGAAGTGCATCTGGTGGGTCTTTCGCATCTCTTCCGGCTGGGAAAGCTTATGCAGAGGGTGGAGAGATTTACTTTATCCATACCGAAGCTTCGGACAAAGCCATCGCAGAAAAATTGTCCAACATGATGAAATCACCAGTCTTACACGTTCCTGCCCTGGCAGAAGTGCCTGATTCTTCCCTGGCAAATGTTTATGTCTTTTCCAATGGCATTAAAGGCAAAGGACCTCTCGGCTTTCAGCCGGATGTATTCGACAACCCGCCCGGCACTCCGGGATATTCCCCTCTAAGACGTTTGAATGTACTCACCTGGAAAGATGGTGCAAAAGTGAGTGAACTTAAATCTGCCGCTGATATCCTCGCTGCTGAAAAATCAAGCGAACTCACCATTGAAAAACCCGGCGTCGTGATTAATATGCCCTTTGTTACTTGGAAAGACGGAAAGCGGTAAAATTAGCTTAATGTCCATCTTTCTGTCCAAATTTCTTCCTCTATTCATCTATCCGCTGGGGATCGCGAGTGTATTTGTTCTTCTAAGCATTTTCACGCAACGATTTAGGCGACTCCAGCGGATTTTACTGATTATTGCGTTCCTAGTCTTAGGGGTAGGCGGCAACCGTTGGGTAGCATACAGTCTGACACGTTCGTTGGAATGGCAATACTTGCCTCCCTCAGAAATCCCAACGGCTGATGTTATTGTTGTCCTCGGGGGTGGTACAGAGTCACCCGATTATCCGCGCCAGACAGTTGAGGTTAACGGGGCGGGCGACCGGGTAATCTTTGCAGCCCAGTTGTATAAACAGGGGAAAGCACCCCATATCTTACTCAGCGGTGGAAACATCGCTTTTCTCAGTTCTACATCCCACAATCCATCTGAAGATATGCGCGAATTGCTGCTATTAATGGGCATTCCCAAAGATGCCATCTGGTTAGAGACCCAATCCCGCAACACTTACGAAAACGCCATCTTCTCCAAAAAGATATTACAGGAAAAAAATATTGATCGTATTCTTTTGGTTACTTCGGCGATGCATATGCCGCGCTCGATTGGTTTGTTTGAACGGCAAGGATTGGATGTAATACCTGCCCCGGCTGATTTTACGCTTACTCAGCAAGGCTGGCAACATCTGATAGAACCAACCCTGGAAACCCAGATGATCAATCTCATCCCAAACACCAGCAATCTCTCCCTCACCACACGTGTAATAAAAGAATACCTGGGTATTTTATATTATAAAGCTCGGGGACTTTTATAAAATTATGGTGAATCCCCAAAAAGCCTATTGACTCCCCTCCTTAAAAATGTTAAAAAGTTTATATGAGTATTTTTTAAGTAGCTCATTCACTCTGTTTGCATTCTATGTGATATATTCAGTTCGGTTACAGATCATTCCAGGAGTACATTATGGCTGCAGAAAATGAACGAAGAAGAACTTCACCAAATAGAAGATTGTTGCAAACTATCTTGGCTGTCTTGGTAACTGCCGCTATAATCGCGGGTTTAATTTATTTTTTAACCACCTTTCAATCTCCACCGGTCAACGGTTCATCGATTATCACCTTTCGGATTACGGGTACTGCACGTACGGCTGTCATCACTTATTCCAAACCTGATGGTACCGTTATAGAACCGACTGGCGTGAATGTACCCTGGGATTCACGGCCAACGCGCTTTCGTTCCGGATTAATCATCGTTCTTACTGCGGCTCTGACTGCAGAAGAAAGAGGTTCCATCAAGTGCATCATTTTGAGTGGAAACAAAGTCGTGAACGAAAACACGCTTGCCCCTTTCAAAGATAAAGCCGTATGCGGGGCAGTTACAAAATGACGATGATTAATATCCATCAATAAGGTTAAAACTCTCCCTTTTGGGTTATAATTTAATAAAGTTGTGAAAACGTATCCAAACCCATTCAGGAGAAACTACCATGAGTGATTATCTTTTTCGCGGTTCATTGGCTGAAGTTGACCGTTCCGTATTCGATTTAATTGACGTTGAAGCTGAACGGCAATACCGTAAGTTGATTTTGATCCCCAGTGAAAGTGCCGCCCCACAGGCAGTGCGCGAAGCCATGGGGTCTGTTTTTCAAAATATCTACGCCGAAGGCTATCCCGAATCAGGTACACGCTGGATGAATGATGACGAACTTATATCTTACCCTGAACGACTGGGCGAGTTCCGGCGTTATGGAGATCCCCGTTATTATAAAGGGGTCGAGTATGCAGATCTTATCGAGGCTTTGGCACGCCGCCGTTGTGCGGAAGTTTTCGCTGCCAATGGTAAAACAGCAGATGAAATCTTTGTCAACGTTCAGCCGCTCTCTGGTGCCCCGGCAAATAATGCTGTGTACCATGCGCTCCTCACTCCCGGCGATACGTTGATGGGCATGAATCTCTTCTTCGGTGGACACCTCACCCATGGATCGCAGGCAAATCGTTCTGGAAAATTATACAATGCGGTCCATTACACCATCGATCCGCAGACAGAACAGTTGAATTACGAAACTATTCAAGAACTTGTTTTACAACATAAGCCCAAAATTATCGTCGCCGGGTATTCTTCCTACCCCTGGGCAGTCGATTGGGCAAAGTTCCGCAAGATTGCCGACTCGGTCAAGGCTGTGTTAATGGCAGATATCGCCCACGTTGCTGGAATGGTTGCTGCCGGCGCCTATCCTTCACCCGTTGGCTATGCAGATGCGATTACATTTACCACGCATAAAACACTGTGTGGTCCCCGCGGTGCCGTTATCTTAACCACCAACGAATCTTTATCTAAGAAATTCGATAAAGCCATCTTCCCCGGTGAACAAGGTGGACCGCATGTGCATATCTTTGCTGCCCTGGCAGTTACCTTTAAACTCGCCGCGAGCCAACAATTTCGCGACTTACAACATCAGATTGTCAAGAATACGAAAGTTTTTACCGACCGCCTGCGAGAACGCGGCTTTGGCATTCCCTTTGGCGGCACGGATACACACTTGATGAACCTGGATGCTAAAACCATTAAAGGACCTGACGGTACGCCCCTTTCTGGCGAACAAGCAGCCCGCATCCTTGACCTGGCTGGTATCGTTGCTAACCGTAACACCATTCCCGGTGACACTTCTGCGCTCAATCCAAGCGGCGTACGCATGGGTTCTCCCTGGGTTACACAGCGCGGCTTCAAGGAATTGGAGATGGTGGCATTGGCAGACATTATCGCCGATCTTCTCCAGGCAGTAACACCTTATTCTATCCCTGGACGCACGGGCGAATTATCACGCGCCAAGGTGGATTTCATGGCACTCGAAAATGCCAAACTTCGTGTACGTTCCCTGGCAGAAAAGGCGGGAACAGATAGTCCAACGAAAGTGCATGGCTACCCCCACTTCTATTATCTGGATGATGACATAGCAGGAAAAAACGCCTGGGGCAGTCTGGAAATTTATGGGGAACACGCGCGTACGTTTCTAAATTTTGCTCTGAGCAGTGATATTGAATCTATAAAACCTGGCGAAAGTCAAGCAACGCAACTAAATATTCCGCAAGATAAGAAAAACGGCGCAGAATCAATCCTGTGTACAGGCATGCTGGTTTGCCTGGATGAACACCGCTACCGATTAAGTATCCCGGCTGATAAAGTCGCCTTGGTGGCTACTTGGCTGCGTGATTTATCCGATGGCTACGTCGCCTTCGATGAAGATCATCAGCGCAAACTGCCGGGTCCCATCGTAATTGCCAACGCAGTGGCAGGTGAAGAAGTAAAGCGGCAAGAAAAAGCAATCCCTGGTCTCAAGCCGTACTTCATAGGGCAGGGAAAGTCCTCCAATACAGTTTCATCGCCGTTACCCAAGTTTCATTGGGAAGAAAAATCCAGTGCAGAAAACAAGCGCACACCCGTCTTTGACCTGCACCGCCAGTTGAACGCTAAGATGGTACCTTTTGCCGGATGGGAAATGCCAGTCTGGTATTCTTCCGTAATGGAAGAACATTTGGCTGTCCGCCAGGCAGCCGGGCTGTTTGACGTAGCCCACATGGGTGTCTATCAAGCTGAGGGAGCGAATGCCTGTACTTTTCTGGATTGTGTTTGTGGAAACGATATCGGCAGCCTCAAGATAGGTGAGTCCCTTTATACCCATTTTCTTGACCCTGACGCGAATGTGATCGATGATTTGATGGTATACCGCCGCTCCAACGATAAGTATCTGGTAGTGGTCAATGCCTCCAATGATGATAAAGACTGGGCATGGCTCAACGCAGTCAAAGAGGGTAAAGTCCAGGTAGATCTTGCTCATCCAGACGCGCATTGCTTTGGGCGGGATGTTGTTTTACGCAACCTGCGCGACCCTAAAGAAGGTAAAGATATGCGGGTAGATATTGCTTTACAAGGACCAAAATCTCGCGATATCTTATTTGCTATGGGTGTTGATGCTGCCACACGCAAACGGATTTTGAAACTCACCCGTACGGATCTATGTGAGGCTGTTGTTGGTGGTTTTGATCTGGTCGTCTCCCGCACCGGCTATACCGGCGAGAAAATGGCTTTCGAGTTGTTCGTACATCCCGACAAAGCCGCCGCTCTTTTCAGCGCAATTCTTAAGGCAGGTGAAGCGTTTGGGATTAAACCCTGTGGCTTAGGCGCCCGCGATTCGTTGCGTACCGAAGCAGGTTTGCCTCTTTATGGTCATGAAATGGGTGGTGAATTTAACCTGGGCGTTGCCGAAGCTGGCTTTGGTTCTTATGTCAAAGTGTATAAGCCCTGGTTTATTGGACGCTCTGCATTTCTGGCACGCGAGGAAAAACGCAAAGCTGTTGTCGCTCGTTTCCGTTTCCCAGAAAAAGGTGTACGCATGGCGCATCATGGCGACCCTGTGCTGGATAAACGGGGTAAAGTCATTGGCAAGGTAACTTCTTGTGCCGTTGATCAAGAAGGTCTACTGACCGGTCAGGCTTATCTTGATGAGAACGCAGCGGTAGAAGGAACGACCATCTCTATCTACCAAAGCGCATCGAAGGAAAGCGTTAAACCTCCTGCCCAGTTAAAGATTGGAGAGAAAGCTGTCCTGCCCACCCCGGCTGTTGTCGTACGCCGCTTTCCAAAGTAACATAACGACAATGGACAAAAAAGAATAATCGGTTAAAATAAGAATTACAAAAGGGACACGAAATACTTTTGTGTCCCTTTATGTTCTATTTAGATTCCTAATTATGAAAAATGGCAAATCATCTCTCATCCTTGATATAGTAAAAGGATTTATCCTGGTGCTTCAAGTCCTTGTACTGGTCTGGGTCGCAATCCTTATCCTACCCTCGTTGCTGAACTTAAAATTTCCTGACCCTGTTGCAGACCCATCGACATTCAATCAAATCAGCCTGAGCGCACAAGCATCAACCCCTACCCTATCTCCCTCAGTCACCCCAGCGGACGTTTATCTTAAAGACACCCCGACTACTCCTCCTTTCCCTAGCCAACAAGCCCCCTTAGCACAAGAGGGTCTCTGTTCACCGCTCAAAGGAATTCTACTGCGTGATCTTAATCTAATTATTTCAGACGGTTACCATCCACCCCCACCCGGAAAAGACGGTCGTCATATGGGCATTGATTTTGCATTTTACAAAAACGAAAAGGGTAGGGCTATCGAAGGTTATGAAATTGACTCGATTTTACCTGGGAAAGTCGTAAGCGTTGTATTTGACCGCCCGCCGTTCGGCAATATGGCTATCATCGAAACAAGCTATCACGATGTAGGTACAGACCTGGCAAACGCATTTCAGATTACAACACAACAATCTCTTTATCACCTCTACGCCCATATGAGAGCGGCACCATCCGTAGATCCTGGGTATGCAATATCTTGTGGGCAATTCATCGGCATCGTCGGTGATACCGGGGCATCTGGCAACTCTCATTTACATTTAGAGACACGCTTTGGTAAACCGGGACAGACCTTTCCATCCCTGGGTTATGACCTTACCAACTCGGCTCAAATCGCGATGACAGAAGCAGAGAAAAAGGCATATTTTCTATGGGAAACCAGCGGGGAGTTTCAGCATTTTGACCCATTGACTTTGCTGAATTCGTATCAAATTTATGTTCAAAGCCATTGAGAACTTGAAATCCTAACAGTGGCAATGAACAAGAATACCTTTTATCCAATCAGAAATGATTATCCAGTAGGAGTCTCGGTCGGAGCAGCACCGCCGCTGCATTGTTCCTGGACATATGTCGCAGTTGGCTGCGCATCTGCCTTACCGCTTTGAATGAGGATGTTATACTGCTCAACAGCCTCACAATACTTTCCTTCTCCTGCCAATTTATCAGCATAATTTCCCAATGCGAGCTGGTAACGCTGGGTAGATGTCCATCCAGAAGCATCCCGAAGCTGCGGTGCGAACTGGGCAACCTGGGAGAAATACTGGACTGCCTCTTCCCAATTCATATCCCAAAAGGAAGCTCCTTGCGTATAGAGATTCACCCATTGACGGTAACTACGAGCTTCCGAATCCAGCGGACCATAATGTTCAGCGAGCGCCAGGTCATAAGTTCCACCTTCAAGGTCGGCGTCTGATAAGATTTTTCTCACACCCCGGTTACGATAAGCGATATACAACATCCCATCCATCCGCACGCTGTTATAATCCGGCACTTCCCTGCGTACTTTCAAAAGCATATTAATGGCGTTATCCCAGTCTTTTGAAGCCCAAGCTGCCTGAGCGGTATTGAACAGTTCCTCTACATTGCGTGTGTCCACTGTAGCAGTTGGCTGAGGCGTCTCGCCGGGAACGATCGCAACCGTCGGCATTGGAATATTTTGGTTCGTGCTCATGGCTATTTTAACCTGAGCTAGCTTCTCAGTTAAGCCAGGGAACTTTGGATCATGTTGGAGAATATACGCAAGCCGCTGTTCCGCTAATCCGTAATGCTTTTGTTGGATATCCGTCAGCGCAAGATTATATTGCTCTTGTAACCCTCCGGATATTTGGGTAGATTCTGCCTTCTTGCGCGCGTCAATACCGGAATAATAACCACCAAAACCACCAACAATCACCATGAAAATCAAGAAGAATATCACCAGAAGGGCTGTCAAATACCAAGGAATACCCCTTTTCGCAGGAGGGATCGCCTCTTCATCGTAGTATTCGTAATTTTCGGATTGAGGAACAGCTTCACCCGTTTCCCAATCATACTGCGGTTGCCAACCGGGTTGTTCTTGCCAATCGGATTGTGTCTGCCAATCATCCTGTCCATTTGCTTCACCAAAATCCCCATTACCAAAAGGATCATACCCGCCTTCATACGGTGAAGGAGGTCTGTTCTGAAAATCTGGCTGGGAACCTCTGGAAAAAGGATCCTGTTGATTGGGGTTTGAATTTATTGTACTCATAAGAAATATTATACCCCATCTGCCCATTTCTATATTGCATATTTTATTAATTTATGACATAATTAAAAATCGTTAATCCGATTCAGTTCTTAATTTATTTAATTACCAATACCTGGTAAATTATAAGATTGTTTATAAAGGAAAAAGGAACACCTTAGTTCTTACCCATGAAACAAATTCTCCAAAGTCTTAAAAACGGCGAGACACTCGTCGCAGATGTGCCCATCCCCGCGCCCAAGCCAGGCACGGCATTAATCAAAACCGCGGCTTCCCTGGTTTCCGCTGGAACCGAACGAATGGTCGTATCTTTTGCCGAAAAATCTCTTTTTGGCAAAATACGTTCTCGCCCCGAACTCGTCCGCCAGATGATTGACAAAGCTCGCCGTGAAGGTGTATTAACAACCTTGGAAGCAGCGTTCAACCGCCTGGATCAACCCATGACATTGGGTTATTCTTCGGCTGGAACGATCATCGCACTGGGTGAAGGTCTGTACGGATTCCAGGTTGGAGATAAAGTTGCCTGTGCCGGTGGTGGATATGCCGTCCACGCCGAATACGCTCTTGTACCCCAAAACTTAATGGTGCACGTACCGGATACGGTCGATTTTGAGTCAGCCGCTTTTGCCACGCTGGGTGCGATTGCTCTGCATGGTTTCCGCCTTGCCGAAAGTCAAGTAGGAGAACGCGTGGCAATCATCGGTTTGGGATTGGTAGGTCTTCTGGCGGCAGGAATCGCCAGCGCAGCCGGCTGCCAGGTGCTGGGTATTGATCTCGATCCGCGCCGGGTAGAATTAGCCAATAAAATGGGTGTAGCGGATGCTGTTGTTCGTTCCGGGGCAGAAGCAGCCGCCCGTGCCATCTCGCGTGGGCGTGGCATGGACTCGGTCCTGATTTGTGCTGATGCTACTTCCACAGATCCAGTTAATTTAGCGGCAATCATCGCCCGCGACCGCGCCCATGTTGTTGCGGTTGGCGCAGTGGATTTACATCTTCCCAGAAAAATATATTTTGAAAAAGAACTATCCTTTATCAATTCCCGTTCCTATGGTCCTGGAAGGTATGATCCTCATTATGAGGAGAATCAGCAGGATTATCCCGTCGGTTATGTGCGCTGGACAGAAGGACGTAACCTGGAAGCAATCGTTGATTTGCTTGCTAACCGGCGGTTAAATGTGCACCCGTTGATTTCTCATCGCTTCCCTATCGAACAGGCAGCCCAAGCCTACGATTTAATTACCGGCAAACTTAACCAATCCTTCTTAGGCGTATTAATCACCTATTCTCAAGGACAAATCACATTACCCATCAGTCACTCAGCACATACAACAACAGAGAATATCGTAAAACCTGAAACCGTGAATTTGGGTGTCTTAGGAGCGGGAAATTTCGCCTCAGTAGTCATGCTGCCCGTCTTACGGAAAATCCCTAAGGTTAAACCGGTCTATATCTGCTCTGCTTCCGGCGTAAGTGCCTATAGTGCCGCGAAGAAATATGGTTTTGTTTCCGCCC
>JBAXBF010000048.1:0-15753 GCA_037142095.1 Chloroflexota bacterium | reverse complement strand
GGGCACTGGGTTTAGGATAAGAATTAAACGTCAGATTCGAATTTCTCTTGTATAATTAATATGAATGGTGGAAACGAAACTAGATATGGAAGAGGAAAAGGATCAACTATTTCTTGAACAGAGCAAGCAACTGCTCAGAACAAAGTTTTACGTCCCTCCCATTCGCTCCAGCCAGATAGCCCGTCCTCGTCTTAATCAACTGATCAATGGCGGTTTGGACAGATCGCTCATCCTTGTTTCCGCCCCAGCCGGCTATGGCAAAACCACCCTGGTAAGCAGATGGCTCAAAGAATCGAAAAGCCCTTATGCCTGGATCTCACTTGACAGCAGTGATAATGACCCCAACCGTTTTCTGCAATACTTGCTGGCAGCCCTGCAACCGATCGCACCAGGCATTGAGAACGACCTCCTTGGCATGCTCCAGGGAATCCAACCCACTCAATTTGAAAATTTAATCAACCTGCTCGCCAATGAACTGGCTTCAGTTTCTGATCCTTTCGTTCTGGTTTTGGATGATTTCCACGTCATTCAATCTGAGGCGGTACTAAGAATACTCTCTTATCTCCTGGAGCATCAACCCAATCAGATGCACCTGGTGATCCTTACCCGAACCGATCCCCCATTTCCGCTTTCCCGCCTGCGGGTCCGCGGTCAGCTCCTGGATATCCGAGCCGAACAGTTACGCTTTACCCAAACTGAGATCACCTATTTTCTGAACGAAGCCATGGGATTGACACTGTCTGCCATCGACCTTTCTGCCATGGAGACACGCACAGAAGGATGGATCGCCGGACTGCAACTCGCAGCCCTTTCGATGCAGAGCTGCAAAGATATTCACGGTTTCGTTTCGGCATTCACCGGCAGTCATCACTATGTGATGGACTACCTGGCTGAAGAAGTGTTAAGACTTCAGCCCAAGAATGTGAGCACCTTCCTGCTGCAGACTTCAATCCTCGATCGTTTATGCGCACCGCTATGCGAGGCTGTTGTCGATGAGGATAAGGCTGAGCCTGTGAATGGACAAGCAATGTTGGAAGCCCTGGAAGAGATGAATCTCTTCACCATCCCGCTGGACGATGGGCGGCATTGGTACCGCTATCACCATCTCTTCGCGGACGTCCTCAGGAAACGCCTTGAACACCAGTTTCCCCATTTGCTCGCCGGACTGCATCGCCGCGCTTCCCAGTGGTATGAGCAAAATGGATTTATTCCTGAATCCATCCAGCATGCCATCGTAACCGGCGATCATGACCGAGCCGCACAGTTGATCGAGCAGAATGGTTGTTTTCTACTCATGAGTGGCGAGGTGGCGACCCTGCTAAATTGGACTGACGCCATTGATTTTCAATCGGAAACCCATCCCTGGTTGGCAATTCAGAAAGCCTGGGCACTCGCCATCAATGGGGATCTAGAACGGATCGAACCAACGTTGCAAGCTCCCGAAAAATTGCTCTCCGCACTCGAACACACTGTCGAGGTCAGGACGATGCTTGGAACCATTGCAGCAGCCAGGGCGTATTGCGCTAACTCGCGCGGGGATACCCATTCAGCAGCGGCGTATGCCCAACAATCGCTGCAGTTATTACCCGACTGCAGTTCCATATCTCAAAGTATACGAAGTGTGGCTACTTCACTGCTTGGGGATACCAGTTGGATTAACGGAAATTTGGAGGAGGCGTTCCAGGTTTATACCGAAGCCATCAAGATCGGCAGGGAGGCTAATAACCTGCCCATGGTCATCATCGCCAACTCAAATCTTGCCGATATTTTGATGGAACAGGGACGGCTTTACCGCGCCGCGGAGACGTATGCCCAATCCTTAAAGATGGCAGTTCGCCCGGATGGGCAGAGATCGCCATTGGCTGCAAAGCTCTTTGCCGGTCTGGGAAGATTGGCTTATGAGACCAATCGATTGAACGATGCGGAGCAGGATATTCGCCAGTGTATGGAACTCAGCCGAATTTGGGGGGATATAGACCTTCAAGCCGCCTCCTGTGCGTTGCTCGCGCGGGTGGAGCAAGCCCGCAACAATCCAGAGCAAGCCCAAGAAGCCATGTGGGAGGCGGAGCAAAAAAACATTGAACACCTACCTACTGCCTACTGGTCCATCCAGGTGAGGTCTGATCTGGCGCGTGTTTGGCTTGCCCAGGGGAATTTGGAAAGGACATCTCAACTCATTCAAAAGATCGGTCTAAAGATCAAAGATGAAATCCCCTATCGTCGAGAGCCCGATTATGTCATCCTGCTGCGCATGCTCCTTGCCCAGAACGATTACGAGGCGGCCCTTGCGCTATCCAAACGTCTGCTGAATCAAGCGGAACCAGCCGGTCGGATGGGATTGGTCATTGAGATCCTGATCCTCCGGTCGCTCCTATTCCAGGGGAAGAAAGACACCGAGCAAGCCCTGGAACCATTGAAAAGAGCCCTTGCCCTTGCCCAGCCGGAAGGGTACGTCCGATCCTTCCTGGACGAGGGCGAAGCGATGACGAGATTACTTTGCCAGCTCCAGTCTCGCCAGATTGGAAACGGCTTTGCAGCCAGCCTGCTATCCAAAATCGATAAAACTTCCGGCATGACACCCCCATCCATGCAGCTTTTGATTGAGCCGCTGACCAGCCGAGAATTGGAAGTGCTCAAATTGATCGAAGCCGGTCAACCAAACCAGGAAATCGCCGGGCAATTGGTCATATCCATGCCCACCGTGAAGCGCCATATCAGTAATATTTATGCCAAGCTGGGCGTAAAAAGCAGAACTCAGGCGATTGCCATCGGGAAAGAGCTAAGACTTTTCGAGTGAGCAGCAGGGTGCTTTTCATAAGACCGGCAGAGGACATTGATCCCTGCCGGTCTTTTCATTTCTTGAAATTGAGAAAGTCAACCGGGGAGCTAATAATCCCGCTTTTTCAGGCGGAATAAATACAACCCCAGATACAACCTTTAGACGATGAACCGTTACTGGAGAAATGCTAAATTATAGTAGTAGAGGAAAAATGGCGACCAAGAAAGATGATAACAACAATCAAGATCAAAGCATCCTTTCCAGCGGAGCTCAAAGAGACAACTTCGAGATCCACGTCAAAGGGCATCTCGATGAAAGCTGGTCGGATTGGCTGGAAGGATTGGAGGTGAAATTATTGGACAACGGAGAAATGATCCTTTTTGGGCACATCGGAGATCAAGCCGCCCTGATGGGCATCCTCAATAAATTATACCGGCTTAACCTGACCTTGCTCTCGGTGGGTGAAGTCAGTCAAAAGAAAAGATGTCAAGGTTCTAATGAATAAGGAGATAACTGTAATGGAAAACACAATAAAGTTCAATCCCGACCTGGGAAACATGGCATGGAGTGCGCTCTTGATCGATAAAGTGCACAATTGTGAAGATTGCGCCATCCGGAAATTGGCGGTCAAAAAGCCGCAGTCGATATTCGCCCGACTCCACATTTGGCACAAGACCTGGTGGCCGGGCTGGAAGGCTCATAAAGCGCGGACCTGCGTCTATGCTGCCAGGGCAGACATTCGTGCTTAAGAGAACAAACCAATCAATATTCAAACTCAATTAATTATTTTACGGAGGAAAAAATGGAAAACACACGCAATTTTAATGTAGATCTCGAAGCGATCGCCTGGGGCGCCTTCTTTATCCTGTGGGGAACCACGCAGATGTTCAAATCCTTACCAGAAGGGTTGGGCGCGATCGGCATCGGCTTGATCTTGATCGGCTTGAATGTAGCCAGGTCATTGACCGGGCGTGTTATCAGCGGCTTTACGACCACATTTGGTATCCTTGCTCTCTTATTAGGCGGTTTAGAACTGGCGCGCCCGTACCTTCACCTCACCTTCGATCTGCCGATCTTTGCCATCCTGCTGCTCGTACTGGGTGTGATCGTGCTGGTACGTGGTCTGAAGAAGTAAGAATCGACGAACAAGCGTAGGGATGGTTTCTGCCCAGGACGATGGAGCGGAAACCATCCCTTGCTTGACTGAAATCAAGGGTAATGACACAAACCAACACTGTTTCTTTACAGAACGAATAGGGTCAAATGAAGGAGACACAAACATGGAAAGCATATTTCAAGGAAAAGCAGAAATGACAGGTCGTTTATATCTTATCCGTTATTCGAGGGGATTGGTGGGGGGATTGATTGGAGGACTGGCTGGCACGTTGGTGATGGATCTGGTTCTCATGGGAGCACTCTCAGCACTTGGATTGCCAGCGCTGACATGCTTCTCGATCGTTGGAAACACCGTTGCCCGGTTCTTCTCAATCCAAGGTGTGGAGGTGGAACGCGCCATTCAACTAGGTGTAATAACCCATTATCTGATCGGTCCGCTGGTTGGTTTAATCTATGGCGTGGGAGTGGTATGGATCAAAGCTCTGCACGTGATTTCTTGGAAGAAAAGCATTTTATTCGCCATCCTTTACGTTGAAATCCTCAGCCAGCCGCTCCTGGCGACGACCCCAATCCTGTTGAAAATGACTGTACCTGTAACGTTGCAGTGGTACGCTGGATCGTTTGTGATGCATTTGCTATTTGCAGTTGTTCTGGGTGCAGTCGTATTTAGGATAATTCACACCAAAAACCCCGTAACCTTACGGTAGGCAAGGATGTCTAAATCTGATATACTGGGTTAAGTGCTCTGTTAACCGGAAATAAACCAACCTCAAAAGGAGAAGCAAACGATGAAAACCAGGACAAAAATTCAGGCGGGTGAGCAATATTTCGAAGGTTCCTTCTATAACAGTTGTGTGGATACGCAGCAATACCCCAATTATGACGATAACGCTACCCTGATCACCAGCACCTGCCGCCAGGAAAATGGCGCATGGAATTATTCTTCCATCTACGTACCCTGGAATTATAACGGGGAAATCAGCAATTGCGATGGCGATTTGACCCTGGGTGGCTGTTACTAACTAGATAAGAACAGGTGGATGGATTGGATCTGCTGAAATCTTCGTCTTTTGAACAGGTAATCGAAACGGTCGAAGCGTTACCGCTCGATGAACAGCAAATGCTCATTGATATTATTCACCATCGTCTTGTTGAGGCACGCCGGGGTGAAATTGCGCAAAACGCCGCGGATACCTTGAGAGCGATTCGTGAAAGACGAGTTTCTTTTGGTGATCTAGACGATCTGCAAAAGGATTTAGAGAATCAGGTATGAGAAGACTGACATGATGAAGGAAATGACTCATCTAAAAATTCATAGAACATTGATACAAATTGCATATTGACAAACTTCATATCATGCGCGACAATACTATATAGAGGTGGTAAACCCTCTATTAATTGGAGTCTGCGATTATGGATATGCTTGTTAATTCTCTGAACACGAACAGCAGCAGCATTAAGCCGCTTAACCCGGCGCTGCCGAAGGCTGTTTCGATTGTCAGCACCCCGCCGCAGGCTATTTCTCAGAGCGACCTGGTTCAGCGTAACCCGGTCGAGAATGTCGTTACGAGCAATCTTTTCAAAGAGCCGGAAAAGAACGACCTCGCCACCCAATTTGCCAATTCAATTTTCGGCAGGACAGTAACCGATTATAGCTCGCTGGCACGCAAGATCGTTACCCAGCAAATTTCTCAACCCAAAACAGAAAAGACGAAATCCGAAAAGAGCAGCCTGTTTCAGGATAGTGGTAAGTCCCAGACCAATTTCATCACCTCCCTTAACCAAGGCGACGATCAAGCGCAGTCCAGCTTGATGAGCCAGTCTCTGGGGGGCAGCCGGACATTGAATATGGAACAAGCCCGCACTGCTTATGCCAGCCAGGAGCAGCGGACGGGGATCACCTCTTACCAACGCTATGAGGCGGCTTCAACCAACACCAACAACCCCGCCTTGTTCCAGATGTTTGTCTAATCATTGACCATTTAAATCCCCCGGTAATTTACCGGTATAGCATTTCACTCCTTCGTCTTTCCCCCCCTGAAATTTGGGGGGGATAATTTTTTAATCTCCCGTTTGTGCCGCACAATCCGTCTGGCATGGTATTTGCAACATACGTACTGACCTGTAAATTCTTCGTCTCGTTGGACGAGACGTCTTGGAGGTTTTGTGCGTATATTCGATCAAATCGCTCGCTTCGGGCTCATAGGACTGGTACTTCTCTCCTGGTTCATTCCACACCAGGTATGGGCATCCGAGGGAATCCCTGCCCAGCCGGAACCACCCGTTGAAGTGCAGCGCTATGGAAAATTAGAACTGGTTTCCCAGGTGGGAGGGACGGTCACGGATACCATTGTCCAGGATTCGTTTGCCTATATTGGCAAAGGCGCCCGCCTTGTGATACTGGATATCGCTGATCCTGCCCAGCCCAAAGTGGCGGGTGCTTCAAGCGAAATGCCTGATATCGTCCAGGGGTTGGCAGTCAACGCCCAGTATGCTTATATCGCCGATGGGGGGGGCGGCTTGCGCGTCCTGAACATTGCCGATCCCAGCAATATCTACGAAACTGGCTTTTATAACACCTGGGCGAGCAGCGTCGCCCTGGCAGCACCCCAATCCGCGGCGAAAGATGGCAAGACCTTTGCCTATGTCGCCGATGGTGATCTCAAAGTTATCGATGTTAGCGATCCTGCGAATCCGCTCGAAGCAGCCGCCCTGGCGACGCCCGGGCGAGCGACCGCTCTGGCAGTGGCTGGAAATCTGCTCTACCTGGCGGATGGCGATAGCGGCTTGCAGGTGGTGGATATCAGCAATCCAAACCAGCCGCTGATCCAGTTTTCCATGGCACTGCCCGGCTTTACCTACGGCATCACCTACGAGGAACGCGATGGAAAACATCTCGTTTATCTGGCGAACGGTGAAATCGGCGGATTACATATCATCGATGTCAGTGATCCACAGAAACCCGTCGAAGTGGGCTCTCTGGATACGGGCGGTGATATGCGTGAAGTGGCGGTGGCGCAATCGCGTGCCTATCTGGCGAATGGGGCGAAAGGATTGGCGGTTATTAATGTAACCGACCCAAGTCAGCCATCTCTGCTGGGCGCATACGACTCCCCCGGCTATGCCATGGGTGTGGCAGTTAAAGACAACATAGCTTACCTTGCCGATGGGGCGGCTCTGATCACGGTGGATATTCAAGACCCTGTCAATCCACAGAAAGCCGGTTCTTATGATGTGCTGGGGGCCGCGTATGGCGTGGCACTGGCACAGAAGACCCTGGAGGGCAAGCTGCGCACCTTTGCCTATGTCGCCGATTATTATGACGGCATGTACGTGATGGATGTCAGCGACAAAAAACTGCGCCCGACGGTGATCAGCTTCTATAATACCCCCGGGTTTGCCGATCGCATCACCCTTTTCAGCCGTCCTGAGAGTGGTTCAACTGCTGCTGCTTCTACGCTGAATGCGGTTGCGGATGCCAAAACCTATGCCTATATATCCAGCCCGCTGGATGGCGTCAGTGTGGTGGATGTGACCAGCCCGTATTATCCGGTGGATGCCGGGACGGTGGACACGCCAGGTTGGGCGCATGCCGCTTCCCTGACCGTGTTGCCGGACAGCGTCACCACAGACGCGACGTCTGGCAGAGTGTATGCCTATGTCGCCGATGGGGAGCAGGGTGGTCTGCGCATCCTGGATCTCAGCCAACCCAAACAGCCGGTCGAAACAGGTTTTTATAAGACTCCCGGTGGAGCGCGCGGGGTGGCGGTTGCCAGCGTGTCCCTGAAAACGGCTCGCTCCACAGATCAAGGGGAGCTTCGACTGATCTCTTCCAGTTCACCCGATTCACAGGAAAAGACCTTCGCTTATGTGGCGGATGGCGCTTCCGGTTTGCAAGTGATTGACGTTAGCGACCCTGCTTATCCTGTTTTGGCAGGCGCGCTGGATACACCTGTCTTTGCCGAGAATGTCGTCCTTTCAGGTAAGTACGCTTATGTGGCAGATGGCCAGAATGGCGGTCTGCGCGTGATCGATGTGCATGATCCTTATAAACCAGTTGAGGTGGGTGCGTATGACGTGCAGGGTTATGCCGGAAACCTGACGGTACAGGATACGCGCGTATATCTGGCGGATGGGGATGGTGGCTTGCGTGTAGTCGATGTAAGCGATCCTGCCCATCCCTTTGAGGTCGGGTCGTACAAAATGCCGGGTTACACATCGGATGTGGCTGTCTGGGAGGATAGCGTGTATGTCGCCAACCGCGCTTCGGGGTTGGTGGTGCTGCGCTTTATTCAGCCCAAGCCGCTCTCCCTGAAGGTGAACAGTACGTTGGATGAGCAAGACGCTGTTCCGGGCGATGGTCTGTGCGAAACGCGCAAGAAGGAATGTACCCTGCGGGCAGCCATTCAGGAGACGAACGCCAACGTTGGCTATGACAAGATTACTCTTCCGGCTGGAACCTATACCCTCGCTCTTTCCGGGCAGGGCGAAGACCACGCAGCCAGCGGAGACCTGGATATCAACGATCATGTGATGCTCAGCGGCGAGAATTATAAGACCACTATCATTGACGGTGGCGGGCTCGATCGAGTCCTGCACATCATTAGCAGTGATAAACGCCTGTGGGTCACGCTTACTAACCTTACCATCCAAAATGGATTGGGCGGCATCAATGTTCAACACGCCGAAGACTTCTCCCTCTACAATTCGCTCATAACCAACAATGCTGGTTATGGTCTTTGGGCAAGCGACTCGCAAGTTCTGCTCAGCGGTTGTCTGGTTGCCGGGAACAGCGACTCTCAATATGTAGGCGGTATCGGCAGCAATCTGGGGAAGATCGTGATTAAGAATACGACCGTGGCAAATAACAGCGGCACGGTCGGTGGTATCTCTGTGGATGGAAACCTGGTATTGGTCAACACCACTGTCAGCGGTAATAAAGCCACCAGCGGCGCCGGAGGGGTGCGCGTCAACGGGGAAGGGAAGTTCTACAACAGTACCATCAGTGCCAATGCCGGTATGAGCGTTGGCGGGATCGAGGCACAAGCCGGTGCAAGCACCGTGCTCACCAACACCATCGTGGCAGGCAATACCAGCCAGTCACATGCTCAGGATTGTTCGGGACGGATCGTCTCGCAGGGTAATAACCTGATCGGTAATCCGGTCGGCTTTGTTCTTGAACGTGCCGCCGGAGATCAATTGGGAATCGATGCCAGACTCGCGCCTTTGGGCGCATTGGATACATTGGCGGCGGTTCATACCCTTCTGCCAGGTAGCCCGGCATTGGATGGCGGCAACCCGCAAGGATGCCGTGACGAAGACGGCTCGCCGTTGACCAGTGACCAGCTTGGCAGCCCACGCCCGCAGAACGGATCATCGATCTGCGACAGCGGCGCGGTCGAAGCGGTAGTCAATACGCAACATCCATGAATGGGGACTGTATGAAACGAATATTCACTATCTTTATCGTTGTGATTCTACTTTTATTAGCGGGCTTGCCCGCTAATCCGATCCATGCTTCCAATCGAAATTCAGCGTTGGGGATTTCCCGTAATGGATCAGAATCCACTCCGAGCCTGGCAAAAGTCGCCAATTCGGTCTGGCAGGAACTGGGAGCGAAGAGTGACGGCAAAGCGCGGGTGATCGTGGTTCTGGCACACCAGACGGACTTGAATCCATACAATAACAAAGGGTTTCCGGTCTACAGCCGCCAGGCGCAGCGTCTGGCAGTCTATAACGCGTTGATCGAAACGGCGCAGGAAGGTCAGCGCAGTTTGCTCTTCGACCTGCATGCCAAATCACCGGCGGCTAAACTGGAGGATATTCATAATTACTGGATATTCAATGGGTTCGCAGCTTCTGCTGACCGCAAAGCGCTGGATGCGCTGTCATCTTCTCCGCAGGTTGCCTATGTCTATGCGGATGAAATCATCCAACTGCCGCCCAGTGAACTGGGACAATACGGCGCAGTAGATAATACATTGCCGCTTTGGGGAATTGCCGTCGAGCCTTCGCCCACTCCGCAGGATGAGACAATCTCCTGGGGCTTGCGCCAGATTGGGGCGGATGCCGTCTGGAATCAGCTCGGTTACCGGGGGGAAGGCGTGGTAGTCGGGACAATCGACTCGGGTGTCTTCTGGGAGCACCCTGCCTTGAAAGCCAAGTACCGCGGCTGGGATGGCAGCCAGGCTGACCATAAATATAGCTGGTACGATATCCTCAATAACCAACCGGTTCCCTATGACGATCAGGGGCACGGCACGCATACGATGGGGAGTATGGTGGGCAGCACAGACACTGGCAAAAAGGTCGGAGTCGCCCCGGGTGCAAAGTGGATTGCAGTCAAGGCACTCGATTCTAATGGCTCAGGAATGTCCAGCGACCTGCTCAAAGGAATGGAATGGATGATGGCGCCGGGCGGAAATCCGAACATGGCGCCGGATGTGGTCTCTGATTCGTGGGGAGCGCGCTCCTGTGAGGAACTCTTCCGCCAGGCGGTCAAGTCCTGGCGCGCAGCCGGGATTGTGCCGGTCTTCTCAGCAGGTAACAATGGCACTATGGGATCTAGCACGATTGGCTCACCAGCCTGTTATCCTGAATCAATCGCAGTGGGAGCGACCGAACAAAACGATCGTGTGGCGGATTTCAGTAGTCAGGGACCTTCAACCTATGAACAGATTAAGCCCGATATTTGTGCTCCCGGGGTGCGTATTACCTCCAGTATGAACAACGGCGCATACGGCGAAAAAAGCGGCACCTCGATGGCGACTCCTTACTTGGGCGGTGTGGTTGCGCTGATGTTGTCTGCCAATCCAGATCTCAGTATCGATGAAATTATTCAGGCGCTCAAAGATACCGCCCTCGACCTGGGGGATAAAGGCGCCGATAATCTGTACGGCTGGGGGCGTGTGGATGCCCTGGCAGCCGTTCAATCCATCCTGCCCTTGACTCCCACCCCGGTCGATCCGTTGACAGCCACCGCCACGCCATCCAGCGCGGAGCCTTCGAGCACCCCGACGGATGTTATAACTTTTACGCCTTCTGCGACGCAGGGAACGCCTGTGCCAGCGGAACCGACCCAGGGCATGACCATCACCCCCGCGCCGACATTCGGGACACCCGTTTCCCCGACAACAACTCCGGGAAAAACGGTCACCTCTGTCCCAACCGAGCAATTGCCCATCACACCTGCACCGACCTACGGGACACCGTTACCTCAGGTTCCGACTGAGGAAGTGCCCATCATCGCCACCCCACAGGTCCCCTTCACGCCTACCCCGCAACATACCACTTTCCCGTTATTCAATCCTACCCAGGCAGCGACTCTGCCGCCGCAGGTAAGTCCTGTGGATTCTGGTATGCGGGTCTATGATGATATGGATAAAGCCATCGCATACGACGGCGGCTGGCAGGTTCTGGAGAACCCCAACCTCTCCGGCGGTAAACAACACGCCTCAGATATGCCGGGTTCCATGCTGCAATTCACCTTCACTGGCGACCAGATTGTACTGCTAAACACCCGCGCTCCGATTTATGGCATGTTGTATGCCCTGCTGGATGATGAGTTCCTGGGCTTCGTCAACCTGTATGCCCCAACGCTTGTCTGGCAGCAGAAATGGACATCCCGTCCTTTCCAAAACGGCACGCATACGCTTAAGCTGGTCTATTACAGCGGTGGAGCAGTCAACCTGGATGCCATCCTGGTGCGCCAGACAACCAACGGTCTTACCGCAAAAGCCACCCAATTCGAATGGGAAAATAAGAAACCGTGATTGCTGGCATGGTAGTTGCACTTTTTTAGAAGAAGGACTTATTGATATCAAAGAATGGCAAATAAATTTGCTGCAAATAAATTTGCTAAATAGAAAGAGAAGAGGAGGTTCCTCGATTATGAAACAAATACCCAAACAGAACCCTAAGATGCCGCTGGTTGTACACGATTCCAGACGGCAAACCCTGTCCCGCCTGCCACTGTACCTGGCGGTAGCAGCCATCCTGCTGGCATTGTGCATGCCGGGTGGTCACGCCACGGTGAAAGCGGCTGCTCCTGAGCCAACACCTGTCTTACCGTCTCAACCCACTGATACAGTAGTCCTGCCTGTTTCTCAAGGACAGACTCCCTCTTCTTCTGGTTTTGAGTCGGCGGTCTGGCCCTGGAAACAAGAGAATCCAGAGCCAAAAGCCCGCCGGGATACAACCGTTAACGTCAATGAAGTTAGCAGTAAAAGCGTCTCAGGGGATGTCTCTGCGACTTCGGCTGCGGCGGCAAATAATATTACTTCCGCCGGGCAGTTTGGGGGTGCCTCTTTCCGCGTTGCCATAAACGGAAATTACGCTTATATCGGCACTGGTTTTCGATTGTCAATCCTCAATATCGCCAATCCAGCGGCTGTCAGCCTGGCGGGTCGCACACAAACCGCCTGGGCGGATGAGGTGCTGGGGATTGCCGTCAGGAGCAATATTACCAATACTTATGCCTATATTGTGACGGGCAACGAGGGGCTGCGCGTCGTAGATGCCAGCGATCAAAAAAATCCCAATGATGTTGGTTTCTATAACACCCCCGGTTATGCCTGGGATCTGGCGGTAAGCGGTAATTATGCCTATATCGCCGATGGCAGCAGCGGATTACAGGTGGTGGATATTACCATGCCTTATGCTCCTCAGCACAAGGCGACACTCGATACCCCCGGCAAAGCCATGGATGTGGAAGTGGATGCTCGCTATGCTTATATCGCTGATGAGAACGGCGGACTGCGCATCGTGGATATCAGCATGCCAGCCAATCCGACGGAAGTCGGAAGTCTCAAAACGAACGGGCGAGCCGTCGGATTGGTCGTCTCTGGAAATACGGTCTATCTGGCAGATGATACGGATGGGCTGCGCATCATAGATGTAACCACCAAAACTGCTCCCAAGTTAGTGGGAGCCTTGGATACTGCCGGAAACGCATATTCGGTTGATTTCGACCCGAATGCCAATATCGTGTACGTCGCTGATTCGGGCGACGGCTTGCGGGCAGTGGATGTATCGACGCCAACCGCTCCCAAGGAAGTCGGTCATTTCGATATTTCTGGTTGTTGGGCAAACGATGTGGAAATCAGCGGCAGTTATGCCTTTCTGGTAGATACTGCGCATGGGCTGAGGGTTTTGAACACCACCAATCCAAGCGAGATTTCTCCTGTCTTTTTATTTAACACACCAGCCCCGACGGATGTTAAAGTCTCTGGAAATTATACCTATCTGACATCCGGCAGCGCCGGGCTGCGTATCATTAATACTTCCAAACCAGCCGCGCCGGTCGAATCTGGTTATTTCGATACCCCCGGTTATGCCTACGCGGTAGCCGTAGTGACCCCTCCGGGCAGCAGCACGGTATATGCCCTCGTGGCGGATTGGGATAAAGGCTTGAGGGTGATCGATGTTACCACTCCCAATGCGCCCCACGAAGTCGGTTTCCGTGATACGCCGGGCATGGCGCGTGATGTGGCGGTGCTCTATCCTTATGCTTATGTTGCCGACAGCAATCAAGGTTTGCAGATCATCAATATCACCGATCCCTTGAATCCAGTCATCACCGCCGCCTGTGACCAGGTGACCTGTATGCCCAGCGGGGGAGAGGCACGTGGGATCATCGTGGCTCCTTCTCCATCCGACTCAAAAGTTACCTATGCCTATGTGGCTGATGGCAGTATGGGATTGCGTCTGATCGATGTTAGCGACCCGCTGCATCCCACCCAACTCGGCTTCTACGATACACCGGGTGAAGCCAACCGGGTAGCGCTTTCACCGCAGGCAGCCTATGCCTATGTGGCGGACGGTTTCGGGGGTGGCGTCCAGGTTGTGGATGTGTCCAACCCCACTTCGTTGGTTTCTCTGGGAGCCTACGATACCGATGGGAGTGCCAATGCCATCATCAGTGTGAAAAGCGCCGATCTGGGTGGGGATTATCTCTTCCTGGCGGATGGCAATCAAGGTTTGCGCCTGATCCTGGTTGAAATGGTTTCCGGCAGCCGCCCGAAATTGAGTGAAAAAGCCTTCTATGATACGCGCGGATGGGCTGGCAGTCTGTCTGTGGTTGGGCAGCGCGCCTATATTGCCGACGGCGAGGATGGTCTGAATATCCTCGATACCACTACTGAAAAGGTTCTGCATACCATCAGCGGCAAAGTCGTTAGCGATCAAGGCGTAGCCCTGCCTGGAGTGACTATCTCTGCCGGAACTGGCCTTATCACCGTAACGGCAGCCAACGGTACCTATTCTCTGGGTGGGCTGATGTCGCAGGATTACACGATCACGCCCGCGTTGAGCGGCTATCTCTTTTCGCCCAGTTCTTTTACGGTCAATCTTAAAGAAGACATTAAAGACAAGAACTTCACCGCCTCACAATCTCTGGGAGATGGGTATATGTCTTCCGGAGTGGTGGTTGATGCCAATGGCAGCCCAATAAGCGGTGTAACAGTAACCTTGACGGCAGACGGAAGCAGCGCTCAGGCTGTACAAAGTGCGGTAACGGATGCCAAAGGTGTGTTTACCTTAAAAGGATTAGCTTCTTCCAGCACTTATACCATCGTTCCCCAAAAAGAGGGTTTTGAATTTTCTCCGGCGACGAGGGCGCTCGCGCCTACGTTGGGAACTGCCAACCAGCAGGATACCACCCTGAACCAGCAGTTTGTCGGGAAAATGACAGGATTGGCGGGGATCGTAAAAGATAACAAAGAAATGCCCATCGCTGATGTTACGATCACCAGCGATTGCAGCGAAAAAGCCAGCAGCGATGCTGAAGGGAAATATACCCTTACCCCAGCCAAAGTGGGAAGCTGCACGTTGATCGCCATCAAAGATGGTTACACTTTCGTACCGCTTACTCGCACTGTTCAGATTCCCAGTGCTGCCAGCCAGGATTTTCAGGGTGTGCCCAAGACGGTCATCTCAATTTCTGGCTCGGTTCTGGATAAAGATGGCAAGCCGCTCAAAGACGTCAAGCTGACTTCGGATTGCAGTTTACCTATAGTGACGGACGAACGCGGTATCTACATTTTAAATGATGTCAAAGGAAAATCGTGTAGCCTTGCGCCTGCCCTGGATGGCTATACCTTTTCACCCGATAAGCTGACCGTTATTATCCCTGAAGGGGTCGTTGGTCAGCAGACCGCCGCCGGGCAGCGCTTCACGGGTGTGGCGAATGTCATTTCTGGGCGGGTGATCGATGCCGACGGTAAACCGCTGGCGGGAGTCAATCTGACTGTCAATGGCGGCATTCCAGTCGTTACCAACGAACAGGGCATCTATACCCTGAACGGTCTTTCCACTGGTAGCTATACCCTCGTACCACAGAAAAGCGGAATTAACTTTTCTCCGCCCAGACAGGAATTTAACTTGCCTGCCAACAGTACAAAAATGAGTGACTTCATTGGGCGGCAGGCAGTTGGCTCGGTGAAGGGCAAGGTAAAAGATGGCGGCGGTATCCCTGTTGCAGGGGTGGTCATCTCGGATGGAGCCGGGCACCAGATCTTCAGCGACCAGAACGGCGATTTTCAGTTTAACCTGCCTTCTGGCACGGTCACTCTTTCCGCAGCCAAAGAGGGTTATACCTTCTCGCCTGCCACCGCCCAGTTGGTTCTGCCGCCGGACGTGGGAAATGTCGAGTTTATCGCGCTGGCAAACGATTATCAGGTTTCCGGCAAAGTCAGCGACAAGAACGGAAACCCTCTGATAGGGGTCGCCCTCAATAATGGCAGCGCTGCATCGATTACCCCGGATCAAAATGGAAATTATAACCTGCTACTCAAAGCCGGCACTTATACGATCAAGCCCTCCAAAGACGGCTATTCCTTTACACCACCTTCTTTGGAGGT
>JBAXBF010000047.1:0-15756 GCA_037142095.1 Chloroflexota bacterium | reverse complement strand
TAAAAATGATGGAGAACGAATTTGTATCAATCATTGGTCCCTCTGGTTGTGTAAAATCAACATTTTTAATGATGGTAGCTGGGCTTGAGCCTTTCGCAGTGGGGGAAAATTGCATTGATGGAACCCCCATTACTGGTCATGGGTAAGATCTAGGTATGGTTTTCCAAGGGTATGCACTTTTTCCATCGTTAACAGTAGCGCAGAATGTGTACTTTGCACTTAAAAAAGACAGATTATCTACTACGGAAAAACAAGATTAGGTTCAGCGGTATCTTCAAATGATTGGATGGAATTGCAAATGCATATGTGGAAAATAATCGTACGACGGTTTTAATTTTCCCACATGATGTTGAGGAATCGATTTTACTTTCAGTAAGAGTCTATGTGATGACGGCTCGTCCCGGGCGAATTAAGAGGAAGTTGTAATTGATCTACCTCGTCCGCGGGTGTTAATGGAAACTGAATCTTCACCGCGTTTTTCTCAATTTCGCCAGAACGTTTTTGCGATGATCCGCGAAGAGGCATTAATTTCTTTTCAAAAAACTATGAGCTAGGCTTACAAAGCGGAATATCTCCCTTATTCATTCCAGCATTAAGAGATAAACCGAAATAAGGTGATGGATCGAGTGTATTTTCGATTTTGAGTTCATTCAGGTATTTTCCTGTTCCATCGTCGCGTACAACGGAGAAGTGAAGATGAATACCAACTGGATTATCAGGTGTGCCGGAATAGTTTCCTTGGTATCCTAAAAGCGTTCCTTGTGTTACGAAAACCTCATTTGTACCTGCAGGAAAATCAGGTAGTACATATGAGGCTGTTCCGCTAGAGTCAGCCATATGTGTATAATAAGTCCAGATTTGTCTGCTATTAATAAGAGGGTCATGAGGAATGCGTATGATGAGCGAAGACTTCCACTCAATCAGACGGGTGAGATATCCCGAATAAGCGGCGTAAATGGGAGTTTTGCCGGATGGCTGTGTTCCAAAGATATCAATACCTTGATGGCGGTGACCGATACGGAATGAGTCATCCCAGAGATAGCCGACATAACCATCGGTAGGAAACGTAAAAGGAGCTTTTTTACAATACTCACCAGCCTTAATTGTCCAATCTAGATGGGTTTGGGGATTTCGCAAATAGTCATCTACGCGCAGATCACGCGTGCTAGATCTACTTGGCAAAGGGAGATTGATGTATCCGCTCAGATACAGAAAGACACATGTAAGAATCAACGCTATAACGACAAGAATTATCATAACTTTAAAATTGAGATGAACCATAATAGGGTAAAATTATACTCGGATAACCAAGATAATACCAGTTTTGCTGATTTATAAAATTCGTGGTATGATTATATTATTGAATAGAAAAAATCGAAAGGAACCAGTATGGACAATAAAATAACGATCATCGAAGGTCCTACTCCCACTTTTGAATTAGTTAACGAGGTTTGGCCATTTGGTCTCAATGAGAGTCCCGATCAATGCGAAATTGTCAAGACTACATTGAGAACCGCGAATGGTGCCGCTTTGGTTGAACGTTGTCATAAAGCATGGCGACAAAGTATTCCAATGCGGCTTGAGTTTCGTTCGGAGGAGGGCATCAAGCAGGAAGCGCCGATCATGGCGGCTCGTTATATGACCACTTCTGAAGGAGATGTTATCTGGTTGTGGGTCCGATTTGAGACGGACGCAACCGAAATGGCGTTGGCAATTGAAGAGGAAGATACCGATGATGATGACGATGATGATTGGGATATTCTCGGATCTTCATCATAAATGATAGTTCTAATATTATGAAAATAAAAAGATCCGGTGTTCAGGATCTTTTTATTTTATGTTTCTTAAATAGTAATCCGATTAAAAATTTAATAATTGAATATGTGAAATATGTTCTATCGGATGTAAATAATAAGAAGTTTATATATCCAAATTCATATTAATTTAATATTATTTCTTTCAGTGATTTGTTGGCTATCTGGAATTAATAATGATAAAATAAACGCACTTTGAGCTCTCGCTATCATTTTATTTTAAGAGGAGAATGATTTGTCTCGAATCATCAGTCCGGATAACGCCGGTAAAGATAGAACGCGAATGGTAAAAAGCATAATTATTGCTATCCGAGAACTAGGTAAGAAAGTCCAACCAGATGACGAAGCACGTGATATGGCTGCCTATATTGTTATGGCATTAGAGGTTATTGCCAACACTATTGAAGAATCAGTAAAAGCGTGGGAAAAACGCGATTATTGGGTTAAGGCAGACCGTTTCCGAATGGAGTGGGCTTGGTCACAGGTATTGAGCAAACAAATGGAAAAGGCAGTCTTGAATGAAGATTGGGGTGAGATTGCTTACCTGATAGTTCAGATTGCACAACGATTAGGGAAAATTTCTGTCTCAGAAAATCACCGCATGGGTAAGCCTTGGATAGGTGCATGGGAAAAATTGAAGATTTCCCATTTTTAATATCGTCAGAATCCAGTTATTCTTTTGTTAATTAAGTATTATTGCATTTATCTCTTTGTTGTTATGCTAATCAATGCAAGGAGATGAACTCCAATTGTGAATACGGTAATTAATATAAAGTTGATTCCTATGATGACAGTTGTAATATTTTGTACTGGAATGAAGCTGAAAATCAGAATGACTATTGCAGCTATCGTTAACAGAATAGGTATTCCGGACAAATAGATTAATATTTTATTATTTAGTAGTTCATCAGACATAATCCATCACCACCAGGCATTCAAAGGATTTAATAAATGTAGCCAATACCATATAACACCACTAATTACATGTAAACCAAATATTGCAATTAAGGCATAATCGTATTTTCGGACGACACGCCGGTCTCCAATTTGTTTTGTTAGAAAAATAGTAGCAGCTACAAATAGGATAAAAAGTGTAGTTTGCCCGCTCCAAGCAAAATTGTTATGTTTAAAACGAGATCCTTGTTCTACCAGGCAATAGGAATAAAAAGCACCTATAATAAAACTTAACCAAGCGAAATTGAAACTTATATCTTTTTTAGCTTTACGATAATAAATAAGGTACACGCTAAGTGGAAACAAAATTGAAAGAATAAACTTCAATCCAATGGATTGAAATGTATCTTTTAATAGATAAATTTGGAAAGGCATTAGTGAAATTCCTGATTCATCCTTGAGTACATGATCAGAAGTATAGGTGGCAAGATATTGCCATGCCAGTAATCCTATGGAAGGAAGAACGATTCCGAACAGGATACCTTTCCAATCGAAATGATCTTTTCGAGCAATTTTAAAAGCAGTAAAAACAAAAACAGCCGGTAATAAACAAATAATATAATTTGGTTTTGCCAATGTACCAAGGATTACAATCGAGATAATGGTAAGGTAATAACTTAAATGTTGTTGTCCTTGCTGTGGCGATTTTAAAAGATTTATTGTGAAAAGGAAAAGCAACAATGCAAGAGGTTGCAGTATAAAAATTGTGGGATTATGATATGTGGTAATTCCTGTATAACCATAGTAAAGATTTTTATTCGGTAAGGTAAAGAGAGTAATGGGTGTAATAACCATTAAAGAAAGAGATAAAACCACACTAAATGCAGACAAAAAACCACTATTAACCTTAAATGTGTCTCGAAGAGTCCAAAGAATTAACCCATAAAGGGTGAAACTGGATAAGATAATAAAAAAAAGTACCACGATTACACCAAGAATATCATAGCTATTTGTTGGGAATAGCTGATGGGCAGCAATCATCAACATTTGATATAAGAAATATGAGGTATCATTCTTTTTATCAGCTTCTATTCGTTGGGCTTCTCGGGCATGACCATAGAAATCCGAGTTGATTGTATTTCCAATGGTAAAAATAATGGGATAGAAAAGATAAACCACTAAGAAAAACAGAATTAAGGCACAAATTATATCAGCTTTGTGCCTTTCCATTATTCTCCAAATGCTACGTACGTTTTGTCTCCACGAGTTTGATAATATATTCCAATGCCATTTCCAATAGATAATTATGAGCAGCCAGAATGTTTGGATGCAAATCAGCCCAATCCAAATATCAAGTGGTAATATTCTCTGGAATATCCCTTTTATTTGTTGGTCAGTTAAATAAAAACTGAGGAAACCAAAATAAATGCTGGCAATAAAACCTAAAAGGCAAAGGAACGAAAATGCGGCGAATGATAGTTGATTTTGTAACCATATATCTAATAGCTTTCCAGCCATACTTATACTTGGAATCCTTCGTCTGGTTAAGAGAACCAACCAGAAAAAAGCCAGTGACCCTTGGAAAAACCAAAGAATTAATATCCAACGTGAACTTGAGTATCCTAGGAAAGACAGGGTACTTACATCTCTAGGAATTATAAATAAATAAAGAAGAAGTACCAGTCCTTCCAGTCCAGTGAGGATGAAGAATTTTTCGATATGCTTTGACATATTGAGAATCAGCTTTGATTTACTTTGAGGAAACCTCGAATAGACTTCCCGCACCACGTCCATTGACTTCGGGGAAATAAAACTCCTGCGCGGTAGGTGGAATAACGCGAAATTCTCCACCGGTAGAAGCGCGTGCAAGATAGGTGTATGTATATGTACCTGCTGGCAAATAAGCTGCAGAAAGAACAACTTTCTCATCCCGAAGTTCAATATGATCAAAAAACTGCCAGCCCCATCCATTTTTGAATAAGTCTTCGATCCACGGTTTTCCTTCAGCAGTTGGTTCGGAAGCAGATGTGCCAGTCGTTTTTGCGGAAGTCAATAAAGAGCTATCAATGGGTTCAAAACCGGCAGGTAACGGGTCGTCAATGACAACATAGCGTAAATCATTGGGAGCAACAATTGTTAAACGTGCAAGGACGGTCTGCCCGCGTTCTATTTTTGTAATCGGTTTTTGAGAATCATCAGGATTGAAATATGCACGTGAGATAACGATTCCTTGGTCAAGAGGTTTGACACTCTCAACTGGCAAGGATACATTCAAATAAGCTGTATAGTATAGGTTACCAGGTCCATCAGTTCTTGCAATGCTTAAACGATTTGTCTGGTCAACCAGCATATCAGCAACATTAACCTTCAATTCTAAGATATTCTGAAGATTCCCAAGGGACGATTTTCCACTAACAACATGCCAACCTGCATCACCAAGTTGTTTACCATTTAGAGCAGTGGTGTATTGGTAATCAGATTGTAATTCATTTGTTTTCACCATCCAATCTGTTAATCCAATCAATGACCAGACAGTCTCTTGGGTGGTTTTCCAGTGCCCATTTGTACGGTTGTTCATTAACCAACGCACTGCATTAGCATTGAGAGGGGATTGAGTGTCAATCTTGATCATTGTGGCAAGGACAATTGCTGTGGTGCGTGTATCGGTATTCCAACCATCATAATCAACATCTGTCTCTTCCCAATGAGCACCGGTTGCTGAAAGAATTGCTGTGCTGGAAAAGTCAGAGCTAAGTGTTTTTAAACGCTCATCATTAGGTTGAATGAGAAATAGAGTTTGTGCAAGATAAGCGCGTCCAAAAAGGCTGAGAGATTGACGCACGTCATAAAGTTGTACTGTGCGGCTGATATCTGCCTGGTGAGCGTAAGCCAAGACGTAAAGCATAAAAGATTGTAAATTAAGTTTAGAATGTGAATCCAGATTTTTAACTGACATTAGGTTTTCACGCAAATGTCCTAACCCTCTTTCGATGACAGGTTTATTTACTGAATATCCAGCATCGTTCGCTTCAATCAAACCTAAGACAACATATGCGCTAGTTTGTAGGTTACTCTTTTGAGTACTCCACCAGCCCCATCCACCGTCCGGATTTTGTTGTTTGTAAAGGCGTTGCAAGGCAACATTGATCTGTTGTTTTAAACCAGTCTGAAGCGAAATATCAGAAATACCCAGAGAGGTGAGGGCTTTAGAAGAAAGAATGTTGGGTAGAAAACGCGAAATTGTTTGTTCAGTACATTCATATGGGTAGTGTTCGAGGTAATCTAGTCCATCAACCATTCCGGCTGCCAGCGAAGGAGCTAGTTTTACCGTCAAATCACCTTGAATATTTTTTGCATCAGCAGGATCTCTTAAATATGTTGGAAGAACTATTGCCTCAGTTTGAGTGAGGAGATTATTTTTATCCTGAGAAGAAATCTGCGGAGATCCGCTTAGCATACCAGAAGTTCCTACTTTTTCCATTGCATCATAACGATATACTGGAAGCCCGAGTTCCCCGTTTGTACCAATTGTTGCACTTCCAATGGTAGGCCGGCTGGCATCTTGGTATCCACCACCAGTGACTTGAAATACAAGATCTGCGTTCAGGGCTTTAGATTCAACTTGGATATTCCACGAAACAACAGCCTGATTCCCGGCTGGCACATCAATTTTTATAGCTTCGGGACTATTTAGAGTAACTCCTTTCGTTTTTAGTCTTGCCTCTGCGGAGATATTCTCTTTTGTGTTGTTATGAATAGATGCTCCTATAGTTAATCGATCTCCTGATACAAAGAAACGAGGTGTTTGAGGCATGATGAGTAATGGTTTAGTGCTCATGGTGTCTTTTGTTGCTTGACCCACATGGGTATCTGCAGTCACGGCACGCGCGTCCATACGCCATGTGGTAAGATTATCTGGTAACGTAACCGTTACGGATGCCTCCCCGTTTGTATCGGTCATCAAATCAGCTTTCCAGAATGCGGTATCTGGAAAGTTTTCACGTACTTCTGGCACACCAAGTGTATCATTACCGCCCTTACCTCCACCGCCACCACCGCCACCTTCTCCAGTAGGAATCTGACTCTCAATATCCGCATTGTAATTCTCGATATTAAGTACGATAGGTACCGATGTACGGACACCCAAGTTCCGTGAAGCGTAAAAGTGGTCAAGAATTGGGACTGAATTTGCATCTACAAGGCTAAGTGTAGATAAGTCACTTAGTGCTAATGAAACTTCGGCACTGACTGGTTTTTCGGTATTATCAACAGTTTTGATAGTGTATGATATTTGATCACCAGGTTTTGCTTGCTCTTGATCTTGTTGCACAATTACCTTGACGGCTTTAGCTTTTGGATTAACTTTTATTTCCTTCATACCGATTTTGAAATCTGGTCCAATAACTGGTTTGTTTGTACCTGAAGAGTCGGTTATCTTATTGTTTGTTTCAGCACCTTTGATAATAATTACAGATATATATACGTTAGGAGACATATCTTCAGTAATAGGTAGATGATATATTGTACTATTGCTGGTTAACTGGATTACTTCTTTTGATCTTACGCGCCCACGCTCGATAGTAATTAATGCATAACTCTTTTCTGGATAGGGTGAGGCAATCAAGATTTCGGCTGTTTCACCGGAATTATATTCTTTACGATCAGTGATCAAATCGAAACTACGATTATTTGTTTGTCTCCAAGGAATAAATTCATCTCCGGTTACCCAAATGTAGGCAGCAGATTTTGCCTGATTTCCTTTATCATCTAAGACAGTGACGATAGTTTTGTAAACGCCACCTTTTTCAGGAGTAAAAGCTACTTTGGCTTTACCTTCTTTATCCGTTTTAAGATCGATAAATTCTTTGACAGGTACATTCTCATAGCTGTTTTTCCATTCGATACTTCCGTCGGCATTTTGTTCCTGAACACTATGCCAAACGCGTTCTACGATTTCGACCTTGATATTTTGATTTGCAATTGGTTTTCCTTCCCAATCTACGACAATTAAATCATATCCTTGTTCCAGGTTCACTTTACCTACATATTGCTGCGCCATGATACCGGGATACATTTTACTGCGGTGAGCAATAAGAGAAACTCGTCCGCTAACCTCATTCCCAGAAATATCCGTTACTGTCGCTTCGAATGTAAATTTACGGCTTGTTTTGGAATCGCTCAAATCCGCGGTTAAAGGAACTTCTAAGGTACCGTTGGGATCAGTTTTCCCCTCTCCTTCTGAAACGATTTTAAAATCCTGTGTGTTTTCCTCGCGGATACCTGAATCTGCTTCATCGTCATAGAAGTTATAACTTTGTAAATCATTAGGGGGATTGAAATAGTATTGTTCTGAGCTAAGAGCCCATTTGACATGAGCATCAGCAGCATTTCCACCTGAATAATAAGTTGTTGAGACTTTCCCAGTGAATATATCTCCAGCAAGGACATTTTCTTTATTCGCTTTTACGTTTACTTGAAACTCCGGCTTCCTGTATTCAGCGACAGTAAAAGAAACATTTCCAAAAGCGACTAGTGTTTCTTTATCTTTGGGATTTTCAGTAGGAAGCTTAGGTAATTGTGCATTTATTGAATATCCTCCCAATGAAGCGTCCTGGTCAAGTTTTAATTCCCCAGAAAATGTACCAAATTTATTCAGAGGTAAGTTTTCATTATAGATGGTCTCGTCGTTGAAATTCTTAATGACGACATTTACTTCTTTTAGATCAGGAATACTATAATTTACGTCATCATCCCAGCGCACGATACCTTTAAAGGATACCGGTTGTCCTGGTCTATATATCGGACGGTCGGTATAGATATAGCCTGTAAACTTTTCTGTTGGATCATAGTAATTGCTCCATATACCAAAATCATAGGAAGAAACACCACTACCCCACTGTGTGGAAGCAAAGGCAAAGTGCGGGTCGTCTGGTTTTGTCATTACATAAGTAGGTAAAGCTCTATCTTGTTCTTCATTTTTTGAGGGCTTCAAGATGGTCGTCAAAGATAATAAACCATTTTTATCGGTTGTACCTTGACCAATGGGTTGAAAATCCTTGTTATATAGGGTAAGGTTGCTGTTTTCAATGGGTACCCCAGTCGTCAAATCTGTTATCCACATCAAGGAATCAGAGCTATGTTGTTTTTCAACAGTAGTTAATTGGTAGGGGAAATTCCCAGAGTTTTTTATCGTGATATTAGCATTTGCGACAATAAAAACGCGGCTGTCTGTGAAAGGAACGTCTTCTTTACCATGGGTTTGCGGGGAATCTAATGTAAGGTAATAAAACCCTGGTTGCAGGGTTTTTCCTTGCATATCTTCAAGTTTAAAAGGAAGAATTATCCGTTGGTTAATTTTGCCAGTTGCATTGACATTCCACGCGTTAATTTTCTGATCTTGCGATGGCAAGTAATTATGGGATGACATTTGCCCGTTTTCCATTGAAGAGAATTCTTCTACAGTGAGTTTGTAAAGATTTAAATTAAGAGAACGAATATTGGTAGATCTGGTATAAAAGATTAAATCTTTACCATCAGCGCGGTAGATCGAGGTTGACCAGGGCATCTGAAGATAAGCTGAAGGACTATTAGGTGCCGTAGTAAACCGGAATACATATTCTTTTTCAATTTTATGACCATATTTATCAGCCATACCAGGCAAAATATGAACTTCGTAAGCTGTTGATGGCTTTAGCCCATAGAAATTGATTCCCCAATTCCATTGATCATAAGACCAATTGTCTTTCTGTTCAATCGTCGGTGTAACAACTATTTTATCCTTTAAACTGTTTAAATCCATTGGCGATGCAAATTGGATACGAAACCATTCAGAGAATTTGTTTTGCGTAGAGCCATTATTGGGGGTGGTTTCAACTATACCAGGAGAAAGCATAGTTGTAAAATTCCATGCTATCCCTTCTAAGAGGCGGCCACCGCTACTTGACTGAGCGTTCTTGTCTAGTTTGAATATATATTTTGTGCCGAGATCTAAAGGAACATCGGGTTTTATGCTAACTTTGGAGTTTTCCGTCCAAGTAAATGTGACTGATTTATTCTCCCGTTTAATATTTTCCAGAGAAAAAGCCTCTTCGACGCTGGTTTTATCCATTGGTTGCCGGAAACTAATGGTAAATTCCTGATCTAAGAGAACGCCATTATAGTTATCTGCTGGATTGGTTACCACATGATTTAATTCAAAGAAATCAATGCTGGGAGCAATTGTTAAGAATTGCCACTGGAAATCGTTTATAAGTCGTGCACCGGCTGTATCGGTCAAACCACCTTTGACAGTAACGGAATATTTTTGGGAACTCATCAAAGGTTTATCAGGATGATAAACGTAAACGGAAGTATTTAGCCATTCTCCTGAGCCGCTTATTTCTGGAGAAATGACTATAGGTGAAGTTAAATTTTTGGTATCTTCCTTCACTGTAAGAGGTACAACCGGACGATTAAACATGACCGTAATTGTTGCATTGTTTGCGACATCAGTTGTGCCATCTTCAGGAAAAACTTTGCTGATCTTCAATTCTCCAATAGTCGTAAATTGAAAAGTAAAGGGTTCAGCCATCGCCAAACCAGATTGGCTTGTCGCCTGTGTGCTTAAAGTAACCTTATAAGTTGTATTCGATTGTAAAAGTTTTTCTGGAGTAAAGTGCATCAAAGATGCTGTGTTCCAGATTATTTTCCCTATAATGGGTTGATTCTGCGTATCAGCTATTTGCCATGCTGCAACGGTCTTTGCTTGGTCCATTGGCTGGTCAAATTCGATCTCAAGAGAACCGTCCAATGGTAGCTCGGTTCCTCCTGTTGGATTTTGCCGAATTACTTTGGGTGGTATCGGATTTCCGTTATCTACTTGAATAGTTGGAACGGGGGCTGTGGTGGTTATATTTACTGGAGAGGCTGTATTATCTGGTGCGCTTTCTTTTACAGAAGGTAGCACGGATGCAACCGGCTTGTTATTTGTATCCGGTATGTTAGATGTTGATAATTTCTCTGCTGGGTTTCCACCAGTGCAACTTGTGAGTAAGCTGGAGAAAATAACTAGAAGTCCTAATCCTTTTGCAATAAACGCGGAATACTGAAAGCGCTTTGTCTTCATATATCACCTTTCTTGTTCTACTTTACAGATTGGGAAAACAGCATTTAGCTGAAAGTGGCATGAATAAATCATTTGTATATTGTACAATATTTTGATTAGATACAGGTTAGAAAAATGTTTTTTAAAGGTAGATCGATAGACGAAAGGGCTTGAATGGCAATCATTCAAGCCCTTATTCAAAGAATAATTTGAAAGACTATTTTATTAACGGTATTTATGCCAGGCTTCTATCATCTCCTCTACGCCACGGTGTGGCGTATCAGGGAAAAGAGCATCAATTGGATGAAGGATAAACCGATGTGTGGGCCCTAAGATTTCAATGGCATGCTGAATTTCTGAATGAATTTTTTGTTTATTCCCAGAAGCTAGAGTCATGGAATTTGCTCCCCCGACCATGGTCATCCGATCACCCAGAGCGTCTCTAAATTTTTCGAGAGGCGCCTTATCTAAAACTGGATCAATTCCGAAAAGCACATCCACACCTGCATCCGCCATCCGCGTTCCTAAAAGCCAGCCACCGGTTGTCATCGTATAGCCAAATTTTTTGCCATATTTGTGCGCTATTGCAGTACATTCCTTCAAGTGTGGGACGACAAATTTGTCGAATAGTTTAACAGACCAAAAATCCGTTGAAGAATACCATCCACGCTGCATGATCATATCAACGCCTGGGGTAGCAGCAGCCAGTTCCACACGGGCAAGGTCTACTTCCGCTATAATGTCAACCAATTGTCCAAAAGAGGTTGGATCTTCCATTGCCATGATAATAGCCCCTTCAGTACCCATCAACCATATCACAGCATCCATACCAAATGCAGACCATGCCTGAACAGCGACTTCATTTTGATCGGCGAAATTTTTCACTTGTTTCATGCGGTTTGCAAACCAGTCGCACGCTTTAGCATCTGGTTTTTGATATAGATAACGAATTTTGGGAATGTCCGTTGGTGAAATTACAGCATGTTTTACACCCCGCGGAATGTTAAAATCATCGAATAACGGTACGACTTCAGGTTGGATTATCCAACCTTCACTTTGATGTTCTCCAGTCTGCCGAACAGCATGTCGTAAAATGCCAACCGGGGTTTGATAATCGCGTACTAAAACCGGATATTGTAGATCACCACCAGGATTACCGATGGCGATCCTTGTATCTTTGTAAGTGATTTCTGGGCTAATACTCCAAGGCACAGAGACGTCTAAGACATCGTCCACATCCAGGGAACGCCAGGCTAATACGCGTTTAAAGTCATCCTCGAGTGTCCAATCTTGTGGTAGTAAATGAATGTGTTCCAGACGTTTTGAATACCAGTAGTTTACTGGTTTGCCGTCACGCTCCCAGCGCAAAGTCGGTATAGCAGGAAAACCAAAACACCACGTTGTTAAGGGGATGTGATCTACTGCCTCGCCATTCCACGCTGCCAGAATTCTCTGTCGTGAAGTACTATTTGGAGCCATAAAATATTTCCTATTTTCCCATAAGATGGTTAAGGATAAATATGTCTATTTCTTCATAGTCTCGAGCTTCTATAAGACTGGCGAGCTTATTACGATCAAGGGAGCGAGATAACTCGACAAGGCGTAAGAACATTTCAAGACTATTGGAGAGATGCTTCGTGGCTATTTCGGCTGGTTGGGTGCGAATTGCTTTGACGTCTAAACCAACCATGCCGACTTCCCAATACCGGTTTTCATCTAATATTCTGACCTGATTAAAGGCGCGCCGCAAATCTACAGAGGCGAAGGAACGATCTTGATCGAATTTTGCTCCATTCTGATCATTTAGATGGACGCTCCATAGTTTCCCAAAATACATCGCATAACCAATTTCATCTGAGGGATCTAGTCCTGCTAAAATACTGTGCGCTGATTCCATTAAGACACCCACACGCTTCGGATCCTTGGAAGCCATTCCCAAGGATAGAGCATGTCCCATTGTTGGGATATATGCCAGGTCCATCGGCTCATTCGGCTTCGGTTCAATAGCGATGCGGATCTTCGGGTTATAATCTAAAATGGTGTTAACAGCTTCCATTAGATAACCGGCGGACTTTACGATATTCTTCGATTCGCGCAAGTATGTACCTTCACGGGCTAACCAAAGAACCATCAAATCTGCACCAATTTCATCGGCAATATCCGCAGCACGCTTGGAACGTTCGATGGCATGAGCGCGTTCTTTCGGATTATTGGAAGTGTATCCTCCATCGATTGTAGAAGGGTGTTCCCAAAGACGCGGAGCCACAAATTCCGCCACTAAACCATAATCTTCTAATTTTTTACGTACGCTCTTCGCTTTTTCGCGAATTTGGGCTGGAGAAAGGTTTTCCATATCAGGCACAGCATCATCATCGTGAAACTGAACCGCGTCAAATCCAAGTTTGCCATAGTATTTTAATTTTTCATCGAAGGAAATTGATGAACGAACAGTTGGACCGAACGGATCTGAACCTTCATGTATATTCCATGGACCAAATGAAAAACGGTAACCATATTTATTCATAGTTATTATTCTCCTATTCAATGAATTATCTATTTTGTAAATTTGACTATCTGACCACTGGCATTTGATTGGCGAGCGGTCTCTAAAACTGCCATTACATCTCGTGCTCGTTGGGCTGTTATCGCTGGAGTAGTACCATTCTGAATAGCTTCTGCTAAATCATTATAGAATATAGCACTCAGCTCATCACCAACATCAAAACTACCTCCACCGCTGCTAGCTCCAGTATCTTGGGGGATGATTTCCATCTTCATTCCGGCAATATCACGTTTGATATGCATATTTGTCCATTTCCCCCAAACACCTTCAGATATGAGAGTCCCTTCTTTTCCAACTACAAACCAGCGTGGCAAGGGATCACGTGCATTATTACTACCTTCCAAAGTTACCAAAAGACCAGACGGAAAAGTCAAGCGGATATAGAAGTAATCCTCGACTTCAGTAGCCCACAATTGGCTACGCAATTGGCAGGCAACTGTTTCTGGCAATTCGCCTGTTAAATCAAGACATTGCTCGATAAGATGGGGACCCCAATCGGCGAGGAAACCACCCCCAAAAGTGGCTTTTGTGCGCCAACCTGAGTCAAATTCTGGAACACCGTATGTTGACCATTCGGGTCCAAAAGTCATTACACGTGACTCTAAATTCAATATCTGTCCTAATAGGTTGCCGTGCACGATGTTTTTGATCATGAGATAATCTCGATCCCATCGTCGGTTATGAAATACAGTAAGAATTCTTCCAGTCTTTTGGGCAGTTGCGATCATTTTTTCAGCGTCTGATAGATTGGCTGCCATCGGTTTTTCCACTAACACATGTTTACCCGCTTCCATGGCTGCGATTGCCAGATCAGTGTGCATACTGGATGGCGTAGCAATCACAATAAGTTGGATATCTGGATCGTTAATTAGCGCAAATCCATCGGCAAAAGCGCGTGCACCAAATGTTCTTGCGGCTTCGGATAAACGAACCTGGCTTTGGTCGCTAACCGCAACCAAACGATACGCAGGGAATTTTTTTAGAGGAGTAGCGTGAAGTTCCCAACCGCTGCGACCCATACCTATAATACCTACATTAATCATATTTTACCATCCTAATCATACTTACGTTTAAGAATTCATTATCCATTCACAACCAGTTATCTCAGATAGGTATTCCAAAGGTTGGCGCATATCCCCATATGCTGCCATCCAATGGTGCCCCAATCCCTCTTTTCCTATCCAATTTAGAATAGATTGATAATTGGACGCGAAACGTACTCTGAGTGGGTTTCCTGGAAAGACCATTTCTGTTCGAATGGCTTCACCATAGAGTGCTGCCATTTTATAACCTTTCAAAGTAGGTACGATATTTATCAGAGTAACAATGCCAGGTTTGGCTGGGAAAAGGGCACAGACTCCCCGATCCATTAAGCGTACCGGACCGAGGATGATCTGATCTGGAGAATCAGCTAGTGAGAATCCACCTGAACCACAATGTGAGAATACAATTGTATTATCTTGGGGTATCGGGTCGAGTAAATCAGTATTATGAATAGCTTGATTAGATAACCATGTCAGAATGAGCATAGCAAGAGCGCCATTTACATCGCCTTCACAAGCAATTGGAACACCTTCTTCTCCAAGCAGGGATGCTGATAAGCATGGTTTTCCCATCAAATGAGGGTAACATCCAACGGCAATAGCAGATAAATCTTTTTCACGTACCATTGTTCTAAATACAGAGTCGAATTGTAATGCTTCGATGCCTGCGTCATGAGTCGCAACTACCTGACCGACCTGATTTTTCAAGTTCTCCCATTGACCATTCAATGAGTCAGCAATAATGTGTTTTGTAGAATCTAAGAAGACCTGGATATCGATACCAACAATACGCGGACCGAAGACTTTCTTTAATGCTAGCTCATTTGGTGTTGTATCTGTCATTCCTTCTACACGATGACCTAACCAGCCTATTTTGGCTCGTCGTAACCTGTGGTGAATGGCTGCAGCCTGAGTATAATGCCAGGCTTGATCTACGGCTGCAGGAGAATCTACCGTTTCAAATATGAAACAATAAGGATGCCCTATTTGTTTAAGAATGAAACCGAGTTGTTGTACACCACAAAGAGACCCCGTTTCCATACCTGGGCGAGCCCAGGCAATCACAGGCACCTTACATTCCTCTAATAAATCCAGAATGAGATAATCCTCAAACCAAGAAGCCGCTATTGCACAAATTGCGTCGACGCGTTGGTTATAAAAAAAACGTCCCGTTTCAGTTGCTGAAAAAGAATCATCCACTAATCCATTTGATCGAACAATTTCTAATCCAGGATAATTGGCTGCTTCAAATGTAACTTTAAGTTGAGCAAGTAATTCTGAAGTTTGCCCTGCCCCTACTTCCAAAGGGCTAGAAACTGCCATTAATCCCAAACGAACAGGTTTATTTTTCATATAAAT
>JBAXBF010000046.1:0-15827 GCA_037142095.1 Chloroflexota bacterium | reverse complement strand
ATCGCTGTTATCGGTCCATCCATTGGACATCAAAGATACCAAGTAAAACAAGATGTTATTGCAGAAGTGAGAAAAGCTTTTGGAAAAAATGCAGGAAAACTATACTATTCTTTAAACGACTCGACTTACTTGGATTTATGGGAAGCAAACCGGTTGATCTTAACTCAAAGTGGCGTACGTCAAATTGAAATTGTGGGAATTTGTACAGCTTCTCAGGTCGAAGATTGGTACTCCCACCGCCAAGAAAATGGATCTACAGGAAGATTTGGGGCATTAATTACATTAGGAAAATAGAAACTATCATTTAGGAAAATATAAAATGAATACAATAATTATTTTAGTGCAAATCACAGAACAAATACTCAGTCTACTTATCATTGTGCATGTTATTCTTTCATATTTCATGTCTCCGTATCATCCTATACGAGAAATGGTTGATCGTTTAATTGAACCTCTTCTGAGTCCGATCCGCCGGCTCATACCAAAAACTGGAATGTTTGATTTTAGTCCACTTATTTTACTGATCGGGATTCAAGTTATCGCGCAAATTATTATTAGCATTTTGATTTCGATGAGCAAGTAGGGATATTCTTATCCCCCATATAAGATACGACCACAGCCATCACATATGGTAATCTTTTGATCGGAGCGAGCAGCGTGGACAATCGCTGCGTTAAGCGTAGTGCCACAAGACGAACAAGCATCATCTTGTACGCGGGATACAGCTACACCTGCTTTTTTCTTGCGTAAATGCTCGTATTGGGTAAGATAATCGGGAGGGATTGTAGAAATTACAGCTTCGCGTTCACTCGATAAACGAGCAATTTCAGTCTTATTCTTATTTTGTTCTCCTCTTAAGAGAGCGTTTCTCTGGGCTGATTTTGCTTGTGCCTCTTCGAGTTTCTTTTGTGATTGGTCATGTATGGCGGTAACTTCTTCTAGCGAAATCATCAAATCAATCTGAATATCTTCTAATTCTCTCATGTGTCGTTGGAGGGATTGTGCTTCTTTCTGCAAATCCTGTAACTCTTTCGGATTACGTATTTTTCCACCATATAATGCTGCCTGATTCTGACCCATCTTGATTTTTTGGGCTTCAGAATCTGCTTCCGCACTTTTTAGTTTTCTTTCCATGTCTTGCAGTTCTTTTTTAGTTTGTGTTTTTTCAAGTTCTGCATTACGGAGTTGGATATCTTCTGATAATTCAACTTCAATTGCTCTCACCCGAGCACGGATATGGTCAATTTGGCTGTCCACTTGCTGCAAACGGAATAATTTGAAGTTATGGTTCATAATGAAATTATAGGGGTATAAGTGTAATCAGACAAGGGGTAATTCAGGAATCACCTTTTTTCATCAATAATATATTCGCAAGATAAATTATGGATTAAGTGGTTATAATGTGTTTATTGATGTTCGACAAGCGATAAAAAAAATTATAAAATTTATTTAAAGGAAGAAATTTCTAATGTCTACTGGCACAGCTTTCCTTCCTACAACGGTTGAAGAAATGCAAATCCGCGCTTGGGAACAGCTCGATGTCATTTTGATCAGCGGCGACAGTTATATCGATAGCCCATTTATTGGTGTGGCTGTAATCGGACGTGTACTAGAAAATGCCGGTTTTCGGGTGGGGATTATCGCTCAACCTGAAATAACATCCCCCAAAGATATAACCCGCTTGGGCGAACCTCGTCTTTTTTGGGGAGTTACGGGGGGTTCTGTCGATTCTTTAATCGCAAACTACACTTCTAGTAATAGGAAGCGAAAAAATGACGATTATACGCCTGGTGGTCGAAATGACCGCCGCCCAGATCGAGCAGTTATGGTCTATACGAATCTTATCCGGCGATTTTATAAGCGGACTGTCCCGATTGTTTTGGGCGGAATCGAAGCCTCTTTGCGCCGCATAGCCCATTATGATTATTGGTCAAATTCCCTGCGCCGCTCTATACTCTTTGATGCCAAAGCAGATTATCTTCTGTATGGGATGGCAGAACAATCCGTTATTTCATTAGCATCGTCTCTCGATCAAGGTGATGATATAACACAACTACAAGGCTTATGTTATATCGCCAAAGGACCAAGACAAAATTATCTTGAGTTAGCTTCATATGAGACTATCATAAAAGATAATCTCGCATTTATCGAGATGTTCCATACCTTCTACCATAATAATGACCCTATCACTGCTAACGGTCTATATCAACAGCATGGTGATCGTTTTCTTGTTCAGAATCCACCTTATCCATACCCATCTCAAACCGAAGTTGATAATGTTTATGCTTTGCCTTTTCAACGTATCCAACATCCCTATTATGAAATTCAAGGAAAAGTTAAAGCACTAGAGACAATTCAATTCTCAATAAACACACACCGCGGTTGTTATGGAGAATGTAATTTTTGTGCAATTGCAGTTCATGAAGGACGGACTGTACGCTGGCGCAGCGCAGAATCTATATTATCTGAAGCAGAACTTTTAACGCATTTACCTGGTTTCAAAGGGTATATTCAGGATGTTGGTGGACCAAGCGCGAATATGTATGGTTTCGAATGCAACAAACGACTATCTCATGGTTCTTGTGAAGACCGTCGTTGCCTCTATCCAGTGATTTGTCCGGCACTTAAACCTGACCACAAACCCCAGACTGAATTACTCCGCCAACTTAGACAACTTCCGGGTATTAAAAAAGTCTTTATTGCTTCTGGTATTCGATATGACATGATCTTCGCCGATAAAAAACATGGATTAGATTACCTGGAAGAAATCGTTACGAATCACATATCTGGGCAACTAAAAATCGCACCAGAGCATACAGAAGATGAGGTTCTCATGAAGATGGGAAAAACAGGTCAAAAAGATCTGATCCGATTTAAAGAAGTCTTTGACAATCTATGTGTTAAAGCACAAAAGAAGCAATTTCTTACTTATTATTTAATCGCAGCTCATCCGGGTTGCACTGATAACGACATGCACCGCATGAAACAATTTGCCAGCCGTGTTTTACATATTTCTCCCGAACAGGTACAAATTTACACACCTTCGCCTTCTACTTATTCGAGTTTGATGTATTATACAGAATTGGATCCATTCTCTCTTCAACCCATTTTTGTAGAAAAAGATCCTATACGCCGAGAACTTCAAAAACGAATTATTACAGATAAAGCAACCCTTGATGATCCGAAAATCAATAAAAAAAGAGAAGTATAGTTATGTATAATCTATTTGCTGTAACCATTCCTGGTCTAGAACCATTTACCCAACAAGAATTATCCTCTTTGGGAATAAAGCCAAAATCTCAAATATCAAAAAACATGCCTGGCGAATCCAAAGAAGATACTGGCGGCGTCGAATTTGATGCCAGTCTTATCGATCTTTACCGTGCTAATCTTCACTTACGAACCGCCAGCCGTATTCTGGCTCGTTTAGGAGATTTCTATACCGTAGCCTTTTCAGAATTACGGAAGAAGGCATCTCGATTGGCTTGGGAGCAATTTCTCTTTCCCGGGCAAACGGTCGCTATACGAGTTACCTGCCATCGATCTCGTCTCTTTCATTCGGATGCAGTTGCCGAACGGGTTGCTGGAGCGATCAGCGACCGATTGGGCAAGCCATCACCCTTCGTAAAACTCAATGAAGGTCAAGAATCAATGCCTCAATTAGTGCTGGTTCGCCTTGTTAATGATCATTGCATGATTAGCCTGGATACTTCAGGATCTCGTTTGCATAAACGGGGTTACAAAGTTGAAACAGCAAAGGCTCCGCTTCGTGAAACATTAGCCGCAGGACTTCTTTTCGCCGCCGGATGGGATGGCATATCGCCATTATTGGACCCTTTTTGTGGTTCTGGAACAATCCCGATTGAAGCAGCGATGCTACACCGACGAATTGCGCCAGGCAAAAATCGTATATTTGGGTTTATGAATTGGAAGAACTATGATCCAAAAATGTGGCAAAGCGTTCTGGAAGACGCCGTTTCTCAAGAGATTCCTTCTTCAACTCCTATTATCGGCTCTGACCGCGATGCGGGTGCAATTCGCATCGCAAGAGCCAATGCTGAGCGAGCAGGTGTAAAAGAAGATATCCAATTTTCTTGTCATTCGTTTTCAGATATCGAAGTACCCAATGAACCAGGCTGGATCGTTACAAACCCACCGTATGGAATCCGCATCCGAAGTTCAAGAGATCTCCGTAATCTATATTCGAAGCTTGGAGATGTATTGCGGGTAGTCTGTCCTCAATGGAAAATAGGTATACTCTGCTCAGACAAGTATATTGTCGGTCATACTCATATCGGTTTTGAAAGAGAAATCCCACTCGTCAATGGTGGAATTCCTGTAAAATATTTTGCTGGGCACATATAAGAATTTTATCTATGCGTATTTATTATCATGGCAGATTTAAGCAAGTCTTGTGGTAAGGAACTCCGCTGAAATATTTACTCCATTCCGGCTGAGAAAAATTGCGACCTGCACGCAGGCAAGCTTGTTCTCGCCATGATAATGGATCAATATCCCAAAGGATAATTTTTTTGTCTGCTCCCCCAGACGCTAATGTCTTTCCATCTGGTCTAAAAACAACACTATAAACAAAATCTGTATGCCCGCTCAAAGGTGTTCCAATGGGTAAGCCTGTCTGCAAATCCCACAGAATAACTTTCGAATCACTTCCACCACTTGCCACCATTTTACCGTCCGGGCTAAACGCTACACTGAGTACGTCTCCATCATGTCCTTGCATTGGTTGTCCTACAGCTTGCCCACTATTGATATCCCAGAGGGAAACCAACTTATCTGCCCCTCCGGCTGCAATTGTTTGACCATCAGGACTGAGAGAAATACTATATACTGCTTTTGAAGGTCCAAACGATAACAATTTCTTGGCAGGACTTGAAGATGATAACGGTATGATATCAAACGATGTAATCGTATTGTTTTGTCCCTGACCACTACTTATTATCTTCTTCCCATCCCGGGTAAAGAAGACGCTATATACAGCCCCTGGAAAACCATCCAGTGGGGGTCCAACCATTTGCCCATTTTTGAGATCCCAAATAATGACCGTTTTGTCCCAACTTGCAGAGGCAAGATTTGATCCAATCGGATTAAATGCTACCCCTCTCACCCAATTCGTATGGCTATTAAATACCTTATTGATAGAACTTTTCGTTCCAATATCCCATAAACGAATGGTTTTATCTACACTACCAGAAGCCAACATCTTACCGTCGGGGTTAAAGGCAATCCCCATGACATAGTCTTCATGTCCCGTAAGAGTACTATTGGCTTCAATGATCGAATCCTTATTAATCTTATCCGGAATATCCCATAATTTAATCGACTTATCCCAACTCCCAGATGCTAAGCTCTTTCCATCAGGACTAAAAGAAAGGCAGGCTACTGTTTCTGTATGACCGTTAAGGGTAATACCATTTACAATTCCACTATTTTCAATTGCAGACACATTCCATAATAATCCAATATTATCAGCGCTACTGCCTGAGACTAAATACTTACCATCAGGACTAAATTTAACAGCATTTACCGGACCATGATGCCCTGCTAAAGATTCTCCAGCAACGACCCCTAACGTTTGACCTTTGGGATCTGTATTAATATTCCAAAGCAAAATCCCATCATCTCCACCACTTGCCAATTTTTTTCCATCCGGACTAAAACTTAAACTTAACACATTTCCGTTTTGTCCAGTCAATGGTTTGCCGGTTAATGCCCAACGATGGGTATCCCATAAATGAATACTTTGATCGGAACTGCCAACTGCTAAAATACTCCCATCTTGATTAAATGCCATACTCCAAACGGGACCCGTAGAATTATTAAAAGCCTTGCCAAAAACTCCTCCACCTTTAGCATACCAAAAGATCACCCGGGTATCTAAACCTGCCGTGGCAAGATATTTACCATCCGGGCTAAATGCCACACCAGTTACACTTTGAGCATGACCTGTACGGGGAGAACCAATAGGTTCGCCTTTCTCAATATCCCACACAATAACTGTTTTATCCTCAGATCCAGAGGCTAAATTTTTACCATCTGGGCTAAATGCCACGCTGAGCACCGAACCCGTATGTACCGCGAATGGCTTCCCAATTTGAAGCTGCGTTTCTACATTCCATATGCGGATGGTTTTATCTCGGCTTCCTGAAGCAAGTTTCTTTCCATCCTGACTAAAAGTAAGCGCATAGACTGTATCCGAATGTCCTTTAAGCAATAACCCGGACGGTAACCACGACTTTGTATCTCTTAAAATGATATTTCCATCTGTACCGCCAGTCGCGACCAAATTACCATCTGGACTAAAAGCAATACTTAATATTCCACCATTTTGACCCTGGAGGTGTTTTTCTAAGCGGTAATTATGATTTAGAGAAGAAAAGAGCACCCCTCGCGTCTGAGCGGTATCCAATTTATCATAGGCTTCAACGCTAAATAATAAGGCTAAATCCAACTCCTTATCTAAATGTGCTATTGCTTGCGCTGCTAACTGTTCTGCTCCTTGTTGAATAACACTTGTTGCTGCAACCTGGGCAGTAGCAATACTTTGAGTACTCAAGACTCGAGCAGTATTTGCAGCAACGACATCTGTACCCGCAATTTGGGCAACTTGACCTGCCATCATAGCATTCGTGGCAGCAAGATGAGAGCTATTTCTTTCATTCACCATGGATCGTAATGCAAATAAAGTCGCAGCGATTGCAGATGCAAAGAATAACAAGAGAAATATCGTTAATCCACGAGCCAACCAGCGAAGGCGTGAAGATTTTCGGGTCTCTTTCGCGAGTTCACTTAGATGCCACGTTTTAACAGCCATAATGAATTCTTGCTGTCTATGCGTAAGGCCACTGGGGGGACGCGTCATCAATTCAACCGGCGAGACAGGGACAAGCGCTAATGATTCTAGTTCTTGACTCACCGAAGGAATTTTCTTTTCTTCAAAAGAAATCTGAACATTAAGCCAGGCAAATTCTGGCAGGCTAGTACCTACTCGACGCAAACTATACAGTAAATTATTTCTTATATCTAGATTGGATATTTGCATAGCGATTTCTGGGACATTAAGAGATCTCAAAAGTACGCTCAATCCTTGGCGCATAGAGGTTGTTTCCTCATTGACCGTAGTCCAATCTTTTGGAAATACATCGCTTAGATAGTGGTCAAACTCGGCATCTGTTGGTATTTTTCCAGGATGTTTATTCCGCCATTCCGCAATTGCCCCAAAGACTTGATCCGCAAATTCATGGTTACTCCATTGAGCAAAGGCATTGAAATTACTGTTAAAATCCATCTGCGATAAATGCCAATTTTCTTCTGCAATAGAGCATAATATCGCCCGATAGCATAATACTAGCATTTGATCAGGTTGAATCGCCTCCCTACCTACCTTTTGAAAAGCAGTGTAAACAGATTGTTCCATGGATTGGATCATACAAAAGTAAGTATAACACACGTATTTATCATTTTTAAGTTCGAAAGAAAGTATAATTAAGAAAATTTGATAAATCAATTTGTGGGAGAATGCAATAACATGCCTTTAGATATTATTATTGGCGCGCAATGGGGAGACGAAGGGAAAGGTCGTATGGTTGATCTTTTGTCGTCAAAAGCCGATTATGTGGCCCGTTATAACGGTGGTGATAATGCTGGTCATACAGTCACTGTGGAGGAAAAGACTTTTAAATTACATTTAATTCCATCAGGAATCATTCATCCCCATACGATAGGTATCCTCGGGAATGGTGTTGTTATTAATCCTTTAACGCTATTATCAGAAATTGGTATCTTGCGTGAAGGTGGAGTGTCCATCTCACCAGAACGATTAAAAATATCCTTTGCTGCTCATATAATTTCACCTGCACATATTGCTCTTGATCGAGCTAAAGAGGCTGCTCGAGGCGGCGATAAGATCGGGACGACATTACGCGGTATTGGACCAACATATACTCACAAAGCAGCCAGAACGGGTATCCGCATGGAATCTATGCTGGATCAAAAAAAGTTTTGCCAAGAATTACGTGCCCACATCCAGGATACTAATATCCAACTGAGCCGATTGTATCAAATGCCCATTCTCGAAGAAAATCAGATTATTGAACAATACAGTCAATATGCTGAGGAATTAATGCCCTATATTTGTGATCCATCTGCGATTCTTGATAACGCATTAAGAGAGGGAAAAATTGTATTAGCGGAAGGTGCACAAGGAACTTTACTCGATCTAGATCATGGCACCTATCCTTATGTAACCAGTTCTTATCCGACTGCCCCAGGTGCTTTAATAGGTTTAGGTCTTGGCTCACACTGGGTACGGCGAGTCATCGGTATTACGAAATCTTTTCAGACACGTGTCGGAGAAGGTCCTTTTCCAACAGAAGTTACAGGGAAAACGGCAGATCAATTACGGGGTAGCGGGGCAAATCCTTGGGATGAATTTGGCACAACAACCGGACGCCCTCGCCGAGTTGGATGGCTTGACAGCGTTTTATTACGTTATGCTGGTCGCATCAACGGTATTAATGAGTTGGCAATTACGAAATTAGATATTCTCTCTGGTCTACAAGAAATAAAAATCTGCACAGGATACAATCAATCTAAGCGCACTTATACTGAATTACCTTTAGGACCTGGGGCATTAACTGGCTTTGAAGCCATTTACCAATCCCTTAAGGGATGGCAACAAGAAATACAAGGAATTAGGCGATGGGAAGATTTACATCCGCAGGCTCAAAACTATCTCAATGAAATTGAAAACCTCGTCGGCATACCCATCAAGATCGTGTCTGTTGGTCCAGAAAGAGGTCAAGCAATTGAAATCGTATGATTCAAATTATCTCAAAAAGGGTATCCATAAATTTTTCTCCTAAAAGGTATATCGTTATATTTTTGATTACCCTTGGTACTTTCTATTTATCGGCATGTACCACTGTGAAATCAACACCTAATCCAATCATTCCATCGATTACATTGTCTCCAACCAAAATTCCAAGAATGGTACCATCTGCAACTATCGAATGGTTTCTTCCCACCCCCACTACACGCCCTATAAAAATTCCAACTTCTATGCCGACTCAGAATCTTCGTCCAGAAATTGGTGATCTAATATTTGAAGAGAACTTCATCTCAACCCAAGATTGGTCCGGTATATCACATACGACTAATGGGTCCATTTCACTTTCAGATAACCATTTAAATATTGTGATATCAACTCCCAAAACAACTTTAATAAGCTTATACGGAACTCCAATTTCTAAAAATTATTATCTTGAAACGACGGCGAATACGAATATCTGCGGTGGAAGCGATGAATTTGGCTTATTGTTAAGAATTCGTTCGATGATTAATATGATTCGATTTTCCTTAGCTTGCGATGGAAAAGCACAGATAGTAAGAATTGTAGATGGTTCTATCACGTATCCGAAAAGCTGGATGACGTTTGGTGCAATTCCGATTGGAGCACCTGGAGTAGCCAAAATATCTATTTGGGCAAAAGATAAGGAGATCCGTTTTTTTGTAAATGATCAGTATTTATTCACTATGCAGGACCCCGCACCAACCGGTGGGCAGATTGGTGTTTATGCTCATTCTGCTAATGATTCGATTATAAGTGTTAATTTCTCAAATTTAGTCGTTAAAGCTCTTAATCCTTAGCATTTAATTCTAAAAAAGCACCCTTGTATTTTACTAAACCTTTGTCCTTTTTTAGGAGATATGGAGTACAATTGTTTTGAAACATCCGAAAGTATGGTCTTGCAACCATCGTGGGGACAGTTTCTTCGGTTTGTCAAATTACTTTTTTCATAGGAGGATGTTATGTACCAAAAGATCATTATCGTCGGTAATTTGGGACGCGACCCGGAGATGCGTTATATGCCAAACTCCGGTGATCCAGTGACAACTTTTTCTGTAGCAGTTAATGAATATGCAAAAGACGAGTCTGGCAATCGAAAAGATTCCACTCTCTGGTTTAGAGTATCCGTTTTTGGAAAACAAGCTGAAAATGCAAACCTATACTTAAAAAAAGGACGGAGGGTTTTAGTTGAAGGAAAACTTTCTTTTGATTCTGCTACTGGCGGCCCGCGTGTTTGGCAAAGACAAGATGGCACAAATTCATCATCTTTTGAAATAAGAGCATCCATTTTTCAAATATTATCTCCGAAAACAGAAAGCGATGGTTCTGCTAGCGGCTTTGATAGCGATGATAGCGCTAACAACGGTGAACCGCCTTTTTAGAAATTAATGGCTGAGAAAACTCCTAAACCTGTACCGCCACCGTCACCACCTCCTTCAAATCTTGAGTATCCGCTGGATTTGGATACGAAGTATGTTAATATGGTGCGAATTGTTCATTCCCCATCGGAGATCATATTCGATTTTGCTCATATTCTACCCGGAGAATCAAAAGCAAAGGTGCAATCAAGAGTTTTAATGTCCCCGCTCAGTGCCAAATTATTCCACAGGGCCTTAACTGAAAATCTGGCAAAATATGAAGCAGCCTTTGGGGAAATACATATTCCTGGCGAGCCTTCTCTGGCAGATAAATTATTTCGAACAGGAAGCAATGGATAAAATTATATGCAAGCATTAGAAGAGATCGCTGAAAATGCCAGATTGAACTTTGAAGCACAGACGAAAGCTCGCGATAAAGCATTATCCCAAACGAGAGTGCTTATTCGTCATTGTGCTCATGCCATAAGAGCCGTACACCGAGAAGAACGGGTTACGGCTCTGGAGGAATTATCTCAAGCTCAAGCATTAGTTTTTTCTCTGCAGAGTGATTTGGAGGTATATCCTCAACTATATCATGCTGGATATACTCAAGACGCTCTCAAAGAATTTGCAGAAGCAAAAATTACCTTTGCATTTATTTTTAATGAGGAATTACCTTCGCCAGGTGAGTTGAGATTAGGATATGGTACATACCTGCAAGGATTAGCGGAAGCCAATGGGGAGTTACGCCGCCGGTGTCTCGATATATTACGCCATGGATATTCCGAAGAAGCAGAACGGCTATTAGGTGCTATGGATGATATCTATGCAATTTTGGTCACAATGGATTTTGCTGATGCAATTACGGGAGGATTAAGAAGGTTAACTGATATCGTTCGGTCGATCAATGAACGAACTCGAGGTGATTTGACGATAACACTACGAGAATCTCACTTAGAAAACAGCTTAAAACGATTAGAAGAGCAAATGAAAAATGGCGATTGGAAAACAGACCATCATCCGAGCATCTGAGATTAATACATACTTATATTGTAAACGTGCTTGGTGGTATCAAAGGACAGGAAAACCCTCGAAGAATACACAAGAATTAATAGAAGGGTCGAAGTTACATTACCGCCATGGGCAGGTTGTATTAATATCAAGTCTCTTACGTTATTTAGGCTGGATATTTTTACTGGCAGCTATCATAATGGCAGTAATATCCTTCTTCCGGTAAAAGGATGATCCTACCAGCTATAATATTATTTATAATAGCGTGTATTCTTCTATGGGTATCTCAAAAACAGCGGAAAACCACTGGAATACCCGGCGGAAAACTTATTTATAACGATACGGGTATCCGTGAAAAAATTGAGAAACCGTTATATGATCCACTGCTTCGACTTACAGGAAAACCTGATTACTTAATTCAACAGAAGGACGATATTATCCCCGTAGAAGTAAAGTCATCCCATGTTTCTGATGCTCCTTATGATTCGCATATTTTTCAATTAGCGGCTTATTGCCTTCTTGTTAATCGTGTTTATGGCAAACGACCTTCTTATGGGATCATAAATTATCCCACCAAAACCTTTTCTATCGACTTCACACAGGAGATGGAAGAAGCTACCATTAATTTACTTAGTGAAATGCGAGCCACGATTCCGAAAAATAATTTACCTCGTTCTCATGAATCTGTACAAAAATGTAAATCCTGCGGTTATCGATATGACTGCGAGCAAAAATTAGGAATTTAACCGATTATGGGTTTTAACAAAATTGTTGTCTGTTCCCATCCAAATGTACCAGATGCTGCCAGCGAATCAGAAAATGTGGCAAATTATTTGAAAGAATTTGGAGTCGAAGCCGTTTATGGTTCGATATATGATCCCGACATCCGCCAACGAACAGAAAAGGGCGAATTTGATTTATTTATTGCTCTTGGTGGGGATGGAACGATGCTAAGAGCGGGTCATTTATGTGCCCCTCATAATTTACCCATTCTGGGGATTAACTTAGGAAGATTTGGTTTCTTAACGGAGTTTGGCAGAGATCAATGGAAAGAGATGATCCCACGCCTTATCAATGGCGAATACTGGATAGAAACCAGGATGATGTTACGCTGCGAACATAGGTCGAATGACATAATACAAGGGGGTTGGGAAGTTGTCAATGAAGCTGTTGTAGGCAGGGGAGTAATCTGTCGTCCAGTTCAATTAACTACATACGTTGATCAGCGTTTACTAACCACATTTGTTGCGGATGGGTTAATTGTAGCAACCCCCACGGGGTCGACAGCATATGCATTAGCAGCCGGCGGACCAATCCTGCCTCCCGAACTTAGGAATATTTTAATTGTCCCACTAGCACCCCACTTATCTATTGACCGAAGTATCATACTTTCTGAAGGGGCATCTGTTAGCATTATCGTTCATACACAACATCAATCAGTTTTATGTGTCGACGGAAAAGCGCCCATTCCTTTACAAGATGGTGACCGTGTAGATGTACGCGCTGGCAGCCATATGGTAAAATTTGTACGATTTCAAGACCCAGGGTATTTTTATCGCAATTTAACCCCTCATATGAACCAAAATCCCTCTACTGGAATAACTCGATGAACACTGAAATTGAAAATGATTCTGCAATTTATTGCTTCTATGACCCGAATATAGAAACCAGTTTACGATGTAAACGTTGTGAAAAACCTATCTGTGCTAAGTGTGCAATATTAACACCTACTGGATATATCTGTAAAAATTGCGAACATAGCCAACAAAAAATATATGATACGGCTATTAGTACCGATTATTTCGTTGCATTTATCATTTCTACGGTTATTTCTGGATTCGGTTCTATCATTGCAAATTTCTTAGGGTTTTTCGTAATTCTTCTAGCCCCAGTAGCAGGAGTTATTATCGCCGAAGCAGTTCGAGCCGGGGTAAAAAAGAGACGATCAAAAAAATTATTCAAGATAGCATTATTAGGTTCTGTTCTCGGCGGATTACCTATTTTATTACTCTCTCTTCTTCTCAACGACATATTGGGTATCCTAATACCTGGATTTTATCTTGTTGCCGTGTCCACAACAGTGTACCAACGATTAAAAGGTATAAACCTTGGATAAAAATTGATAATTTTTACATTGGATAAATATGTTAACCGATCTTCATATAAAGAATTTTGCCATTATTGATGAATTGAATCTCCAATTCGGGAAAGGTTTAATAATATTTACCGGTGAAACAGGGGCGGGTAAATCGATTATCCTCGATGCGGTTGAAGTTTTGCTTGGGGGACGTATGGACACATCTTTTATCCGAAGCGGGACGGATATGGCAATTATAGAAGGATGGTTTCATATATCCGATGAGATACAGCAAATTCAAAAGATCCTTGAACGTGAAGATTTATTAGATAAGACCGATGAATTATCTCTGAGTAGAGAAATTCGTATCAATGGGCGTAGCGTTGCACGCATCAATGGTCGAAGTGTTTCGGTCGGTATTTTGCGTGAATTAGGCGAATGTTTAATTGATCTCCATGGTCAATCTGAACACCTCTCCTTATTGCGAACTCAGGAACACCTTGATCTATTAGATAGATATTCTAATGCGGAAGAACAACGCCAGGCATATCAAAAAACATATCATGAACTTAGAAATACTCGCAAACAAATAGCCCAACTCCGGCAGATAAAACAAGATGCCGCCCGAAAAGAAGATTTACTTCGCTACCAATTAGAGGAAATTGAAGCTGCACACCTCAAACCAGAAGAAGAAGGCGTTTTAAGATCTGAAAGGAACAGATTAGCAAACGCTGAGGCATTAGCATTAATCGTTCAAGAATCGCTGCAGGTGCTGGAAGAAAATCTTCAAGATGTGCCATCTGCTGTTGATTTGATTGGACAAGCTGTACATAACTTAGGAAAATTACAACGGATGGATAGTTCCCAAACTGGGTTATATGAGCAAGCTACAGCATTATTGGAATCGATTGGAGATCTTACAAGGAAATTAAGAGATTATATTGAAGCAATTGAATTTAATCCAAAGCGATTAGATCAGGTTGAAGAGCGACTGGATTTAATCCTTAAACTAGAACATAAATACGGAGACTCCATTACCAAAATATTGGAATATGCAGAGAGAACTCGCCAGGAGTTTGAGGCAATTGTGCATGTTGAAGAAAATGAAGCGGCATTGGAGAAGATACAACATCAATTATTTGAGGAGATACAATCAAAAGGGCATATCCTTTCTGAGACTAGAAAGGCAGCCGCCCAGCGAATGTCTGATGCCATACAGACCGAGTTGAACGATTTACGCATGAATGGAGCTCAATTCAAAGTGGATTTCCAACCTTTTTCAAATTCCGAAGCGTCGGTTTTATCGGGATTTGAGAAAAACACTATTAATGAGAACGGGTTAGAGAAAGTAGAATTTCTAATTGCTCCCAATCCAGGCGAAGGTCTAAAACCACTCGTTAAGATAGCATCGGGGGGTGAAACTTCTCGTCTTATGCTGGCTTTAAAAAATGTCCTCGTACAAGCTGATAATATCCCTACTTTAATCTTTGATGAAATCGATCAAGGTATTGGAGGAAGGGTTGGGGTTGTTGTGGGTAAGAAGCTTTGGCAATTGGCTCGTAAGCACCAGGTCTTTTGCATTACTCATTTACCACAATTAGCAGCCTATGGGGATCAACATTTTCAGGTTCGCAAAAATTCTCAAGATGAACGGACAACTACAATGTTAACAGAATTACGTGGAGAAGATCGGATTCTTGAATTAGCCCAAATGTTAGGGGAAGTTAGTGATGGAACATTACGTTCTGCATTTGAATTATTACAATCTGCCAACACATCAACCCAGTCACAATAAATAAAATCCAGATATGATAAATATCTTTCAAGTTCTTCATACTCGTCTCGAACGAAAAGAAAAATATTACCAATCTCCTTTAAACTACAAAACAGGGATCATAGCAAGTATTTTATTATCCCTTTTATCAACTTTTATTTGCATAATCTGTTTTATATCCTACACTGAATTAACCCATAATCTTCCATCGATTGAGCAATTACCTCAGATGATTGAACCACCAGGTGGACTTATGTACCATCCCACTCAGTTATATGACCGAACTGGAACTCATATAATTTTCACATTGGAAAATCCTGCTTCAATAAAACGGCAATATTTATCTATCGATAAGAATCGAACTAATCATATTCCGCAATGGATCGTTGATGCAACCATTTTAATCAAAGATCCTAATTTCTGGTCACATCCAGGATTCCAGCGATTTTATCCATCTACGAATGAAGATAAGACACTTGCAGAGACGATTGTATCAAATTTTTTATTCTGGGATGAACCCGTAAAATGGAAAAAAGATTTACAGACAAAATTTCTGGCAGCCCGTATAACCTACCAATTCGGAAGAGAAAGATTGTTAGAATGGTATCTCAATAGTCTTAATTTTGGTAGTTTAGCATATGGTGTCGATTCAGCAGCTTATATCTATTTCGGGAAATCTGGCAATGAACTTTCACTAGCTGAATCGGCGATGCTGGTTGGTATATCTGAAATCCCGATTAT
>JBAXBF010000045.1:0-16089 GCA_037142095.1 Chloroflexota bacterium | reverse complement strand
CGGATTTTTGAGCATACCGTTCCAGCATTTTTTCTGCGCCGCGGACGGAAAGGGCCATATCCCAAGGATCTAATATTGGTTCATCTTCGATACTATCAGACTGAGGGGGAAGAAGCGCATCTTTTGCTGATATATCGCGTACCACAGTGATTGCTTTTCCTAGTCCTAATTCTGTTAATGAATGAACGATGCCAAGCAAAATCTGACGAGGTTCAATGGTACTGGGCACAAATTCAGTCATGTCCAATATCCCACCGAATCCGGGTTTTAGAAGTTTAGCCTCTTGTCCAATTTTCGTACCTGAAAGCTTCAACTCCCCAACGTCAATTCTGCCTTTAAGTGTGATAGAAATTCGGTTATATAAGACATCTGCTTTTATGTCATGCATAATAAAGCCTCATCTGTCTGACCAGATTTATCTTAAACCCACATTCTCATTTTATCATAAAATACTACATAAAGATAATAATTATTATAATGGATAACGTATGTGTCTACAGATTTTATAGATTAAAGGTCAGGTTTACAGACAAAAGAAATGCAAGGTAATCCTTCACTAATGTTAGATTGTTCATCGAATATAACATGCCCAGGCATTCCAACAAATCTGATGTTTGGTTTAGCTATATCAAGTCCGAGAATAATTGCACTGATTTTGACTCTTTCCTCCAACTCAATTATCCCTGTACAATATGGTAAATACTCATGTGTATCTTTATTCTTAAATCCGCTATATATGATGGTAAAGGCAGCTAATACACCTTTACCACCCAGTTCTACCCATTCCATTTGATTACTATAACATTCTGGGCAGATAGCACGCGGAGGTAAAAATAAACTGCCTGATATCCTACATCGCGTTCCCATTAACTTTTTTTCTTTGATAAATTGAATAAAAGAAGCAACTGTGAACGGTCTATCAGCATATTCATTCATAATTAGTACCTCCGTTCAAAAATATGGATTACACATGTTTGTCCAGTGCCGCCAACATTATGGGTCAATGCTAATGGAATATCCCTGGTAACCTGGCGAGCACCAGCCTCCGAACGCATTTGTTCCCAGATTTCTACAGCCTGAGCAACACCCGAGGCACCGACTGGATGTCCTTTGGATTTTAATCCTCCAGACGTGTTTATTGGTTTACGTCCATCTCTTGTGGTTACTCCTTCCTCGACCATCTTATATCCTGTTCCTTGCTCAAAGAATCCAAGATCTTCAGTGGCTTGAATTTCAGCGATTGTAAAGCAGTCGTGAACTTCAGCAATCTGGATATCATTGGCAGAAACTCCTGCAGTTTCATAAGCAATTTGAGCCGCTTTGGATGTGGCTCTAATTTTGCTTAGATCGCTACGATCATGAAGTGGACAATCAGACGCTTGACCAGAACCGATTATAAACACAGGATTATCCGTAAATTGTTTAGCGATTTCTCCGGACACTAACAGAATAGAAGCCGAACCGTCCGTGATGGGAGAGCAATCAAAAAGCCTAAGTGGCCAAGCGACCATTGGATTAGCTTGATCATCTCGAAGAAAATCCCACTCGTTTTCCCACAAAGGGATGGGTTTACCTTTTTTCTTTGCTGAATCAATTCGTTTATTCATCATATCTAAAATAGTAATACCCAAATGTGCCTTAGGATTAAGAGATCCATTTTGATGATTCTTGATTGCCACACGCATCAAGTCCTCGGTTTGGAGCTTATACTTGTGCATATACACGCTTGTCATGGCAGCATAAAAGCCAGGAAAAGTAAAACCAGACGGAATTTCATAGGAGATGTCTCCTGCTGCTGCCAATGCATTCGTAACTTTATCCGTCGGTAAATTTGACATTTTCTCCACACCCGAAACTAAAACTATTTCATAGATGCCATATGCGATTGCCAATACTCCTTGCCGAAGAGCTACCCCACCGCTGGCACATGCATCCTCAACACGAATTGCTGGGCATGGTGTTAACCCTGCCACATCAGCCATTACGGCTGCCGTATGAGCCTGTCCTTCAAATACATCACTTGAAAAATTTCCCAAGTATAAGGCTTCAATATCTCTGGGATCAAGTCCTTTATCAATGGAGGATCGCATAGATTGAAACGCATCAATAAATAAATCTCGGCTATTTTTTTCTGGAAAACTCCCGAATTTACTCATTCCTGCGCCAACAATTGCAACCTGATGTGGAAATGCTTGAGGACTTTTACTCATGTTGGATGGTTCCTTTTTCTGTTGAGTTGTTTTTCACTGTATTTATTAAACGCTGAATTCCTTCTTGAAGACGTTGATTATTACTTGTAATGGAAATACGAAAGTAACCTTCGCCATGGTTACCATATACTGTTCCGGGTGTAACACTGACACCAGCTTCCTTCAGAATAGTATCACAAAATTGACTTGAAGAGTCGAATCCTTTAGGTATATGAGACCAAACATAAATGGCTGCTTTCGGAATAATGACTTTAAAACCAGCTTGTGTTAAACAATCCACAACCAGATTTCGCCGGTGTTGGTAGATTAAATTCCGTTCTATAAGCCATGACTGATCTCCATCAATAGCAGCAATACCTGCTTCCATTAAGGGGGCAAAAGTAGATGAGTCTGCCTGGCTTTTGTAGTTACTTAATATTTCAATTAATTGTGGATTACCGACAGCCATTCCCAGTCGCCAACCTGCCATATTATAAGCCTTTGAGAATGAATTAAATTCAATCGCGATATCTTTCGCATGTGGAATTTGCATGATACTAAGTGCCTTGTAATCATCATAACACACATCACAATAGGGTGCATCGTATGCGATGGCGATATGGTGTTTGTATGCGAATGAGATAACTTCTTCTAATAAGGCATATGGAGCAACTGCACCTGTCGGATTGTTAGGATAATTTAACCACATTATTTTGGCTCGATCCAGTATTTTCGTTGGGATAAGTTTTATATCCGGCAGAAAATCATTTTCTTCTAATAACGGCATATAGAAAATTTCTGCTCCAGCCATGCGGGTACTATTTTGATAAACAGGATAACCTGGATCTGGTACCAATGCAATATCATCTGAATTGAGGAGTGCCTGGCTGAGGTGAAATAACCCTTCTTTAGAACCTAATAAACCAATCACTTCACGATTCGGATCCAACGTCACTTGAAAACGATCCTGATAATAATTTGAAATTGCCTTCCGGAATTTTTGAGTACCACCATGCGTCATATAACCATGGTTTTGGGGATTATGTGCTCCTTCCACAAGTGCATTTAGAATAAAATCCGCTGGGGGCATATCAGGAGATCCAATGTCCAGTCGGATAATGTCAATATTTTGAGATCGAAGCAATTCTATTTTTTTATCTAAAGCGTAAAAAAAGTACGGCTTAAAAAAAGAGAAGCGTTCTGCTGGCTTAAATTGGGGGATTGTTAGATCGTTATTAGGCTTCATAAATACATGTACACCAATCTTTTGTTCTTTCAAAATATAATTAAAATTAATTATAGCCAATATTTGAGTTCTTGTAAACAAACATGATATAATCGACTTGGGGGTGGTTGGGTCCCGGTGGGTTCCCCGGTCTTCAAAACCGGTGACGGGTCGCGTTGCGAGCCGTGGTGGGTTCGACTCCCATCCACTCCCGCCTTATGAAAAAAATACCGTAAGCTTACGGTATTATGTTTCTATGAAACATGCTACAATTCGGTAAGTATGAAATTGGCTGGATGAATTGTTTAAAAACCGAATCTTATTGGATTAGGGATGGGTATGGAAGATCATAAAGCAGAAGTTAAGATAGAAAAGATTATTATAAAGTCCGGATTGCAGGCAGGTAGGCAATCTGGTCTGGGGGATAGATTGGCAGAATTATTCCATAATAACGGTATGGATAGCTATGCTCAACAGTATTCTGAAATCACGGGGAAAGATTGTGGCTGTGAAAAACGCCAGCAAATTCTCAATAAATTATTTCCATGGTAGGAGATTAATTTCATGGCGAAACAGATAAGATCGTTAAATATTCGTACAGATGTCCATGCTGGGTGTGACAAACCGAAATCCTCTCAAGGCATTATGAATGTTGTTTTAGAGGCTTTACAAGCTCCTACGGATGCTTTATATAACTTAGTGATTAAACCTTCACAAAAAAGTGCTTCAGTTTAATTGATGGATATCATAAAAATGGATATGAAATCGAAGAAGAAACGAGTTTCTATAACTATTAAAACAGGTCTCAAATCAGGCTGTTTTTGTCACGATCATTGTCAATGTGAAGATTCAGGTAAGAAATCAATTTGTGAGTTTCTCTGTAGTATCAAGTAATCCTTGAAAATCTCAAATATTAACGAAATATTGTATCGTTATCGGGAGATATCTAAGCTGTGGATATGTCAATAAGTGACCGACTATCCAAATTGAACCATAGAATCTTGAAAAAAAGAGCAAATCAGAGTTAAGACAGCTTTATATTCCGGTTGTGATTCTTATAATGGATGACTATCCTGTTCAGAATGTTTTGAGAGGGTTAAGTGTATAAAAGACCGTGGGTTAAGAACTTAGGGAGAAAATACAGCCCGAATCGATTCTTGGATGTTCAGGAATGTAAACAATAAATTGTTTTGATTGTTGTGGGATGAGGCGTAATTGAATTCGCAATTATTGAGTTTAAATATTGAAGATTCCCTTGTGGAATTGATCGAACAGGTCTTTCTTATCCAAGATACGACTTGGGGAGATGATAAACAAGGATATTTTGTCCGATATCGCGGCAGTCTACGTCTAGATTCGATGCTTGCTTATGATAAACTTACTGTAACATTAAAACAATATAATTTAATGCCATTATTTCGTGTGGAAGGAGATTCTCAGATAATTATTTTAGTCAAGAGAAAAAGCGAATCTAAACCTTCTAATCCCCTCATTAATCTTATACTTTTTATTGTTACCGTACTGAGTGTTATATTTGCTGGAACTTTATACTCCTATCAAGGACCAGAATTCAACAACAATTTTATAGCATTAATGAAATATATCTTGTTTCATTTGGATACGGGATTATCCTTTGCTGTTAGCCTCATGGCGATCTTATTGGCTCATGAATTTGGGCATTATTTTGTCGGTCGAAAAAATAATGCTGATGTTTCGTTACCTTATTATATACCATTCCCTTTTAGTCCTTTTGGAACGATGGGGGCATTTATCAACATGAAATCACCACCTAAAAATAGACGTGCATTGCTTGAAATTGGTATCGCTGGTCCCCTTGCAGGTTTGGCGGTTGCAATTCCAGTTTTATTGATAGGTCTTTCGTTATCCTCAGTGCATCCTCTCCCCGGAACTCTTGAACCAGGAAGAGCACTCAGTCTGGAGGGAAATTCATTGTTATATTTATTGCTAAAATATATAGCATTTGGAAAATTGCTTCCGGAACCTTCAACTTTTGGGAATATTCCGCCTTTATTATATTGGATTCGTTATTATTTTTTGGGGATTCCCTTACCAATAGGAGGAATTGACGTTAATTTGAACGGTATCGCTTGGGCAGGTTGGGCAGGACTCTTGGTTACATCCCTCAATCTCATACCAGCAGGGCAACTAGATGGGGGACATATTTTATATGTATTGTTAGGAAATAATACACGCAAGGTATATCCGATCATCGTATCATTACTTGTTATGATGGGATTTGTTTGGTCTGGGTGGTGGTTGTGGGCGTTTCTGCTCTTTCTTCTGGGAAGAACCTATGCTGAACCGCTCGATCAGATTACACAGTTAGATACAAGCCATAAATTACTGGCGGTCTTTGGTCTAGTCATATTCATTTTCGTTTTTATTCCTGTTCCGTTGATCGTTATCGGGGGATAGTTTTGCTTTATATCCGTGCTAATGCAGCAGCTAATTGTGTTATCTGTGAGGCATGAACAATGGCAATAATCTCATCAGCCGGTTCTAGAACAGTGTTTCCATGAGGTATTAAGAACTTTCCTTTTCGGATAATTGCGGCAACGACACATTCTGAAGGCAGGGGCAATTCTGAAAGAATTTTTCCAGAAGCGATAGAGTCGGGATGCACTTTCTCCTCTACCACAGAATATTCACCCTTCCGAAGTTTGAGTAATGTCATCATGTCCCCGAGAGACATCTCTTCTTCTATTAAACGAGCTAAAATTTCAGATTGATTCAATGGACAGTCAACTCCCATATCAGGAGTAAACAACCAAGCATTTTTAGGGTTATTAACTCGGGCGATAATTCGTGGAACTTTGTATTCAAAGCGTGCCAAACTGGTAACAACAAGATTGGTTTCATCTTCACCCGTAACGGCAACCAGAACTTGAGCTTCTCTGATCCCCGCTGATTCCAATACTGACGGAGAACTTCCATCACCACCGAAAATAATTTCAGGCGGTAGTTCTTCGATTAAGCGATCAAGTTCTTTTGAACTCATTTCAATAATTTTGGCTTGATGTCCTTCATTCAATAAATATGAGGCTAATTGCGTTCCTGTTTTTCCACCACCTACAATAATTACAAACATTCTTACTCCTGATAATTTATAAATCTAATAACGCTTGTAACCTATCCATTGCGGAGACATTTATAACCAAATGTATTGTATCTCCTTTCCGAAACTCAGTTCCCAATGACGGAACGTAGGCTTCATCTTCCCGAGAGATCACGACAACACTGATCTCCCCTGGGACAGTTATGTCTCTTACAGTTCTGCTTTCTAAATGGATTGGTATTTCTATTGAAGTTAAGATGACGTCTCCCTTCCCAAATGACATGATTGGATCGAGATGATCATGAGTTAATAACTCAAAAATCCTTTCTGCACCCCAATTAATCATAGAAATGGTTACTAACCCTAATCTACGATAAATTTCTGCCCGCTTTGGATCAGTCAGTCGGGCGACTACCCTCGGAACATGGAAAATATTGCGAGCAATACGCGCTGCAACAATATTCATATTATCCGATGGGCTTGTTGCAGCAAATGCATCCGCTTGTTCAATTCCTGCTTGAAGCAAGATTTTGCGATCAAATCCTATCCCATTGACCTTTTCTCCATTAAAATCTGGACCAAGTTGTTCTAATGCATTCACATCCTCGTCAATTACAGTTACATCATGTCCGCTATTAGCCAATAACCGGCTTATTTGACGCCCCATTCTTCCACAACCCATTATTATTGCCTTCATCCTTAATCTCCTGTCTCGAAGTATACTCTATTTTGCTCCAATTCTATGCCATATTGTTTTTCGGACTCGTTCTAATCCATACAAGATTGGCGCAAATGAACCTAGCCAAATCCAAAATATCGGTGGAATTGACACATGACCTAAGATCAATGCAGGAATTGGAAAGTAAATTATCGATAAAATGAGAAGAATTTCAAATAGCACTCCTACCCATACATATGGATTGCTAAACCATCCAAGCCAGCGTACATTTATTCTTTCTGAACGGCAAGCAAACACATTCCCGATCTGTGATGTTACAACTCCGGCATGGAAGACGGTCGTTGCCAGGAGATATAAATATTTTGATGAATGAAAGTAGACATCCTGTGGGAAAAAGATATACAAAGAAGGTATGTTTAGCGTTATTAATATATTGCGATCAAAAACTAAAAAGAAACCCACATAACATAAAATTGCCTCGATTGCTCCAAGCCAAAGGACAGAACGCAAAATCAATTTAACATCGACGATTGGTTGAGCACGTTTACGAGGTGGATGTTTCATTATTCCTGGCTCAGGTTTTTCCATTCCTAAGGCTAAGGCGGGTAATAAATCAGTACCTAAGTCGATCGCCAAAATTTGGATAACAGTCAATGCCAACGGGATTTTGAATAACGCCGTTAGAAGAAATGGCAAAATTTCTGGGATGTTACTTGCAAAAATATAAGATATAAATTTTCGTAAATTATCATATATTGCTCGCCCTTCTTCAATAGCGTGGATAACAGAACTGAAATTGTCGTCAATCAGAATAACATCGGCAGCTTCTTTGGCAACGTCTGTGCCATTGATACCCATAGCAATGCCAATATCAGCTTTTCGCAAAGCAGGTGCGTCGTTGACACCATCACCGATTACTGCTACTACGTCACCTTGATTTTGAAATGCTGCAACGAGGCGGAGTTTATGTTCAGGCGCCATGCGAGCAAAAATATTCTCATTTTTGAGAATTACCTGAATTTCCTCATCATTCATTTCGTCTAGATCTGCACCAGTGATAATACGTGGCATTGGAGTTGTAAGCATGCCGATACGTCGTGCTAGTGATTCAGCCGTTAAACCATAATCGCCAGTAATCATGACAACCCGGATACTTGCTGATTGGAGACGTTTCATAGCACTAGCTACTTCAGGTTTGGGGGGATCCATCATGGCAGCTAAACCAAGAAAGACCAATTCTCTTTCTACACCTTCAGGGGTATATTCTCCTTTGCGATGAGGTAGAACACGGGATGCTAATGCAAGAACCCGCAGTGATTGGCATGAGAAATCATCATTTGCACTGAGAATTTCAAGGCGAGTTATATTATCTAGTGGAAAAACCTGATTATCATGTAAAAAATGGGTACATAGCTGAATAATCTCTCTTGGTGCACCTTTAACAAATGCAATTTCTTCATCACCATGTGAATGAATAGTCGTCATTCGTTTTCTTCTAGCGTCAAATGGTAACTCGTGTATTCGTGGGTAATTTTGTTTAACTATATCTTCCTTTAAATTGTTTTTTAATGATAAAACTATTAACGCAGCCTCTGTTTGATCTCCAAGACAAGACCAATTTGGGTGATCAACTTTGGGTGCCGTCAAACGTGCATTATTACAAAGGAGTGCTGCCGTGAAAAATGAATTCAAGATCTCCGGATTGATTTTCAGTGATTCGTTTTTGAGATTAGGGATTATTTCTCCTGTAGGATCATAACCTACCCCTTCAATATCAAATAATTGTTTATCTACCCATATTTTTCTTACTGTCATCTGGTTTTGCGTTAAGGTTCCGCTTTTGTCAGTACATATTACCGAAGTAGTTCCTAACGTTTCAACGATAGCAAGTTTCTTTACCAATATTCCTCGTTGAGCTAACCTTTGTACTGCCATAGCCAACGTAAGAGTGACTGTCGGAACTAATCCCTCAGGTAGCGTCGCGACGAGAATGCCTATGGCTAAGGTAATTGCCTCAAATTGGGGTAATCCAACGTCTGTAATCCCGACAAAAAAGACAATTAATCCAAATATTAGGGCAATTATGGATAATTTTCGGGTCAATTGTCTCATTTCCAGTTGGAGAAGACTGGGATCTTCTTTTACCCACTGTGTTAAATTTGCGATACGTCCAAACTGGGTGAGCATGCCAGTAGCATAGACTATAGCATGACAAGTGCCGGAAACAAGCGAAGTTCCTGCAAAAATTAGGTTTGGTCGTTCGATTTCAGAGAGGTCATCACGCATGGAAGCATCTGCTATCTTTCTGACCGGCAGAGTTTCTCCGGTCAAAGTTCCATTGTTGACTCGAAGCCCATATTCTTCTACCACGCGTGCATCGGCGGGAATATTATCTCCTTCAGCGAGTACTAAAATATCTCCAGGTACTATCTCACTGGCAGGTATTTGAGTATCTTTTCCTTCACGTATTACTCTGGCATGAATCGGTAATAAGGTTTTCAACGTTTCAACCGTTTTTCCAGCTCGGTATTCATGCCAAAAAGAGAAAGTGGCGTTGATCAGCACAATACACCAGATAAATATACCTATCACGGGTCGTCCTGTGATAGATATTACTATGCCTGCTAACCAAAGCAAAATCGCCATCGGGTGGATGATATAACTAACCCATCGTTGCCATAGGGATGATTGAATAGGATCTGATAGAATGTTATATCCGTAAAGTGCAAGTCGAGATTTTACATCAGCGATAGATAAACCTGCTTGTGAAGTCTCTAAGGTTTGATAAACCTGTGACTGACGGAGTGTGTGAATCGGCTCGATATGCATGGAAAAAAATTATTCCTCACCTATCTATTTCAACTTAATCATATTTCTAATATCAATGATTATCGGGATAATAGATGAGGAATTTAATATTATAGAATCTGATCGGAGTTTGATTGTGAAGTTACATCAGATTGAGGAAGGATGATATCTATTGATGGTTGTACCATATACTTCTTTAAGAAGGAGTCGTGATCTCTGTGGTCATTGAAAATGACATCTTCGTAATCACCGGCTAGCGCTGGGGGTTCATAACGCACTGGTCTATATACTCCGAATAGTGCCCAAAAGCGGGAGACACCAACAAGGATTGCAAAACGATATTCTTGCATCTTTAAGGATTGCCATTCTACGATGGATGCCATCGTACCTTGAACCCGGGCTTTATCTCTTACTATACGGTGAATTTGATTTGGCTCTCGGAAACCAAGGGGAGAGAGTAACATGAGGTGTGCTGCGAGTGCTAAACATGAGAAAGAAATTAGGACAACCCAACCACCTTCTTCCCATTTACCAACGATTTGCATAACAAAAACCAATCCTGATAAAACTGCAGCGAAAGTGGCAGCGATAGCGCTCCACATACGTTTTCTCCCTGTGAAAGTTTTTAACACATGCTGACGGATTGCTAATCCCATGACCATGATTGGCATGAAAACACCTACTCCATAATAAGGTACAGCGGCAGTTGTACGTCCTCGGACTAAAAACATAATAAGAATGGCAATCCCAAAGGTAATCGTAACAGAGCGCGTGAAAGTTCCATGTTTATCGCGGTAGACGATGATTTCAGGGATTTCTCCGATAGACACGTCACGCCATTCAGTCGCTTGCGCGTCTTGAAAAGCAGTCATCGAAGCAGTTGCTAGTAAAAAGACAGCCAAAATTTGATATGCCCAGAATAAGATGATGCCACCAGGAAATTCAGCAAAGCCAATCGATGCCAGGTTCCCTACCAGTGTCCTTCCCAAAGTACCATCAAATACATTGAAACGAATGGCAAAAATCGTAAGAAAATATGTAGTTAATCCACCATAGAACAGAAACGAAGTTTGTACGAAGCGCCCTATTCCGGATTTACCGCTGTAAAATTCCCAAATCTTATGGAAACGTGGCATGTACTGCTTCCCCCATTTGACTAAAGCCACATCTTCATCGATCACGAATTGGATGCCATTGGACATGGCTTCTAATCCAGATAAGGCTACCATCCCTTTCATTGAGCCGGTCAATAAGTGATAGAGAGCTTGTAACATCGTGGCAGATTTAGGTGCTTGGTCAAGCGCAATTTGAGGAACTCCTCTTAAATGTGCGATAATTAGCCCAATTCCCAACGTTATGGTCATGAAGATAAAGATTCCCAATAAAATAAATACAACCCTTGCGGAATCTCCGCGACCACGGATCGTCAAATACCAGGTAGTTGTTGCCAGGAGAGCACCTAGTCCAAAGTGCCAAATCCAGTTAATGTCATATGCATTTAGGATAGATAGCAGTTGGTCAACACCAGATAAAGCAGATACAACAATCGTAAATACATAATCTTGGATAAGAGTTACAGCAACGATTAGGCTGAGTGTAGGTTTAAGATAACGCATCGAGGCAGTGTAAGAACCCCCACCTTCATCGAAAATTCCTAAAGAATACATATAAAGCGCACCGAATACCAGGTTACCAAAGGCAATTACACCGGCGGCAATATACCCATAATTTTGTAAACCATATGGATGAAGTGCGCTCAACATCTCGCCGGTTCCATAATAAAAAGAGGTGAAATAATCCACGCCAAAGAGTGCAGTGGCTGCCAGCAAACCAATTTGTCCGGCGCCGTGGACAAGAGCGTGTTCTTTATTCTCTTTGGGAGATATTCTTATAGCAATAAATGAAAAAGCAATTAATAAAAGTATCGAAAACAACATAAATGGTCCCTATTATTCTTTAAAGGCTTCCTCTAACTCTCTAAATTCAAGTAAGAGGTATTTTCTGGTCGAAGGGCTTATTCGAGTGTCCTGGGCTACCTTTACTTGCTCCATACGAACTGCACGGACAACAAAGGCAGGAAGAAACATGATCCTTCCAGCAGGTATTACGACGAAATCATACTTGCGCAATTCGAGAGATTGGTCATCAAAGAAGGGCATACTCAAGCTTAAGCCGCGATTCAAGTCATGAGTATTAGCGCGACGCATAATTAATGCGATCATTTGCTTGACCTGGTAATTGGCGAGTGCCCGAGCTTGATTAATCAATTGCCCTAACATACCATAACGTTTCTGTTGATATTCTTGATCGGCAACGAAGTAAGGCGCAATACCTACAGCAGTATGGAGTATGGAAATAAAATGCTGCATTGAGTTAATATGCGCTTCAGCCTCATTTTCGGAATTGACGAGTATTTGACCTTCATGGTCAAATGCAACCCATTGGGGTAAATAAAACCGGCGGGCAGCAGGTACAAAAGGGACTTGTAACTCACCGCGTACTTGATCCTCAGTACATTCTTCAATAATCGCATCTGTCGAGGCTGTAATAGCAGATTCTGGTCCCGCTTGTTCTCCAAGCGGAATGGATGGGATTTCTTCACCTTCTGCTAATCCATAAATCACTGATCGTCCAGCAGGAAGCAGAATGTGTACCATGAATTGTGCAGTCGCAAAACGAAGCATCCGAGCACTGGCAGCAACAGACTTGCGTCCAGAACCCTCTAACTCTGTCAAACGAATTTGTAATAATGTCCTTGCATCTGTACGGGCAAAGCGGTCTAATACACCCCCTGCTGATTGTTCGCGGAATTCATTTGGAATTCCGGTTGGGTTACTTTCCGCTTCACCGTTTATGATAATTTTATCCGGTAATTTAAAACGAAGTTGTGTTTGATTACTGAGCATTTGTTCTGCAAGTTGTTTCGCCTGAGCCTCTAAAAAGTGGCGAATCATGGCGGGCTGCTTAGCAAAAAGACTTTTTTGATTTCCATATTCGTCACGTAAGGTAAGAACAGCATTATCTACTAAATGATCTATATCGCTTGTTTGTTTTTTATCGGGTGAAATAATTTGATTTATCATCTTTCTAACCTAATTGTGTTTAATATCCAAATCAGGCTGAACTCAACCATTAATACAATGATAAGGACAGCCCGTCCTACCCAGCCATCAATCAACGCATCCACATTGATCTCAAATATCAAGAAAAAAATTATGACAGCAAAGATAGCTCCCCAGAAAAATAGTTGAGGTTGCCAAAAAGAATCGTTTGTGCTTTCTTCTACAAAGTAACCAGATAAACTGATCACTGGCGTGGATAACTTCGTAATTAGTTGTTTATTCAGTGGGTGATTATGTTTCGTTAATTGTTCTTCATGGCAAATAACAGCATCCCCTGGCTGAACAATTTGTTGGAGAACTTCAACCCAATCACTGGCAAATAATGCTTGATATCTGGTTTGCACTCTTTTATCTCTGGTGATTGCGGCAAGGGTTGTTAATCGCCGTTCCGCGCTATATTTTGTATTTATATCCTTAACGATGCTTAAAAAAATGACCTCTTGACGATCTTCTGTTGCCATGGATCGAATTTTTCGGGCAAGTTGGATGTCATTCTTAATTATGGATGGTACTAAAACATAGAAACGATTTATGTTTTTTTGACTGTACGCTATGTGATTGCTACTGATAGTTTCAATTAAATCTACTTTATTCTTAGACATGCGCTTTTACTCTCTCCACTCATTATTGGATAGAGTATAGCGTTTTTATATAAAAAATCAGCAAAAATCGACCAGAAAAAAATAAGGAAAAAGTAAAGAATTTCCGAAAATTATTAATCGTTTGTAACGAATCGATATCCTACCCCTGATTCTGTTATGATATATTCGGGTTGCTTGGGATCGTTCTCAATTTTCTTGCGCAGTTGACCAATAAAAACTCGAAGATATTCAACACGATCGGCATCGTATGCATCCCAGACATGAGTTAGAATTGCTTGATGCGTTAATACACGATCAGCATTGGAAGCCAAATAGGCTATTAGACGAAATTCTGTTGCTGTCAGTTTTATTTCTTGTTCATCTCGAAGGATAATATGGCGAGTAAGGTCAATTGTAAGTAATCCATTTTTAATTATATTGGTTGGATCGGCTGCAGACTGAGTTGTGTGCCGGAGTGCCACACGAATGCGAGCAAGAAGTTCTTCAATACCAAATGGTTTCGTCAGATAATCATCTGCCCCTCTGTCTAATGCTGCAACTTTTTCACGTTCACTATCATGAACAGAGAGGATAATGATTGGTATACGTGTCCATTCACGCAACTGTCGGCAAACTTCTAGACCATTAATATCTGGTAAACTGAGATCAAGAATAATTACATCCGGTGGTTGGGCTGCAGCATATGCAAGACCGTCTTTTCCGGTGCTTACGGCATTGACGCGAAAATGTTTTTCGGTAAGTATTGTACGTAACGCTCTCAAAATTTGAGGTTCGTCATCTATGACAAGGATCAATGGATCTTTATTCATCGTTATTCTCCTTGGGCATGTGTGGTAAAACACCATCTAGCGTCAAGGGAAGTGAGAAATTAAATGAGAAACCATTCGCTAAATTTTCTGCCCAGATTTTCCCTCTGTGAGCCTCTATGATTCCCTTGCATATTGAAAGACCTAAGCCGGTACCCGTGATCCGTTCTGCAGCAGTAATTCGGAAAAATTTTTCAAATATACGTGAAAGACTTTCTTCTGGCACTTTTGGTCCTTGATTGATAACTTTGACGATTAAGGTGGTATGGTCTGGGACGTGTGCTACAATTGAAATGAGGGTGTTTTCTGGTGCATATTTGACGCTGTTACTGATTAAATTTGTAAAGACCTGTTCCATTTGAACGTAATCTGTTGGTACAAGGGGAAGATTGTTGGGGATGTCCATCGTAATGTGATGCTTTTCGATTGTCTTGCTCATTTTTTTGAGGACGCCATCAAGAATCTCAGCTAAAATGTTCCATTCACGCTTAGGTTTGAGTGCACCAGCTTCAATACGAGACATATCTAGCAAATTACCAACAAGATAATTTAAGTGATCGGTCTCCTCCTCAATGACAGCCAGTAACTCATTTCTCGCATTTGAGTCCCAATTAACTGCTCCACTATGCAGACTCGATATGGACGCTTTGATGGTTGCTAAAGGAGAACGTAATTCATGGGAAACAGAGGAAAGCAGCGTTGTTTTCATCTGGTCGCTTTCTTCTAATAATTTTGCCCGATTTTCAGCTTTAGCTAACCGAGTACGTTCGATTGCTAATGCACCTTGACTGGAAAAGGTCTCAAATAGTCGTTGTTCAATGGGTGTTAGTACTTCATGACCGTGCCATAATCGGATTTCTCCTTCTAAAGCGCGTACCGTCATCATGGGAAAACGTATATAGTGACTGCCATTGATATATACCTTTTTTTCAGGTATTCGTAGTATGGATGCGGAATCACTATTTTGTTTATCAATATAGATTTCTACCTGATCGATTTGTAAGACTTCTGAAACATGTTCGGCAATGGTGCGAGCGATTGAATTATTCTCCTGCAAACCAGACAGGGCTGAGATAAACTCGTACATACGGGTTGCTTCCCATTCACGGCTTTTTGCTAATTTAAGTCCATCACGTGCTTGTCCAATCATCTGACTCAACACAATAGCTACGATAAAAAAGATAACAAGTGTAATCAAGTCCTCAGTCTTATGGACTGCAAGTTTAAAATAGGGGGGAATGAAAAAATAATTGAAAGCTAAAAAGGCAGTAAAGCCTGCAAGTGCTCCAGGAGTTAACCCCCATAATGTAGTGCTTATGATAACAGGCAGTAGGTATAGTAAGACAATGATCTGGATACTAAGAACTATTTGTAGTTCCCTTAGTATTACAGTCAATATAAAGACTGTGAATAAGGCTGCTAAATGATTCAATAATGGGGGAAGAATATTAGAGCGAATAAATTGCATTGTATCTTTCTAAGTTTATCTTTTTGTATCGATGATTTGATTGTAACAAAGGAAACTTGACAATACAAGGTTAAGAATCCAAATATCAAATTGTTTGGTCCATTGGATCCCTTT
>JBAXBF010000044.1:0-16229 GCA_037142095.1 Chloroflexota bacterium | reverse complement strand
AAGGCAGTTTCGATGCAACTGTCAACTTGCAAGCCCTTATTTATCTCAGTTCCAACGAAAGAATGTTGTAATGCATGCGGAGAGGACAATCCTAACGACTCCAGAAATAGTCCGGCAGACATCTTCGGGATGAGATCTTCATTGTGGCTCAGATACGCCACTGAACCTACTGTTTCCGGAACGATAACAAAACGATAGGTATAGTGCCGCTTCTGTGTTTGTAATGCCAACTTACGCATGACATCGATACCCACGATAACACCACTTAGATCATCGCTCGCCATGGCAGGATGGCATAGATGTGCCGCAAACATAAACGTCTCGTCGGATTCTCCCGGGAGGACGACTTCACCGACTTTGAGATTACCCGCTTCAAAAGTAGTGCGGATGACCACCCGGTAAGTCTCATCTGTCAGGGAATCACGCAAATCCTTGGAACAGCATAATCCCCAATCGCGTTGGTAGTATTTAAACATGAAGGGAATAGCGTCATGCCAGAGATTACTGACATGCAGATGATTGAATAATTCCTCACGACTGACGACACCCTCAAAGGGAAGAGAATAGGAAACGACATGAAGCGGGTGGTTTGCATAATCGATTAATCGGTTCCCGTCCATCGTCTCCAAATAAGCCTCATGACAAGTCCATTTTTCAGGCACGATCCATGTCCAGCATGATTCGCCGGTTGGATATTCATGGATCGTCATAGGCACTTCTTCTGCCAGACGATAAAGAGCACGGTCATAATCATCCGAGACGATATCCCGTTTTAAGAACCAAAGTTCATGGATTAAATCCATCATTGCTGTGTTGCGGAACATTCTATTTCCTTTTGGTTTGCAGGCTGTTTAGAGGAGACAACAAGTGCCCATGGGTCACGCTGCAAAATTTCATCCACTGCTTTAACAAAGTCGCGCATGCGGCAGACAACAACCTTGCCGTAATTCAAGTGTACCGAAAGCCATTGAAAGCGTTCTTCCAATAGACGCTGGACGGGCAACAGACTGAGTTGAGGATTAAGGTCTAGGTCGCGCACATACATACGGTAGGTATGCAATTCCCAATCCGAATCCCGGCGCACTTTACCTGTAAAATCTTTCCAATACCGATATGGAACAAAAGCACGCTGCTCGCTATAGTGCAGCATAGAAACAGCTTGAATATCTGCACCAAGCAATAATAACTTAAAATCGAGTTCAAGCATACGTTCAAATGCAGAACCAGGATCAAATGCGGAAAGCGTATCCCTTTGACATAGGTCATCTGCGTATTTTCCCACAACTGCAAGCGACTGCATCGGGTGGCTCGTCCGGTGCGCACTACTCAGTTGGCGTACATATTCAGAAAAAACCCCCATTCCCTGCGAAGGTGTCATTTGCGGATCGTATGCTTCCCCACGCGCAAACCCAAAATTAAAAGCCGGAACAACGAGCGTTCCCTTGGATGTCTGCATCGCTGCCCCTGCATCTAAACCCAACACTATGGACAACGCTTTATAATAGGTGTGCATGCCATCTTGCGGTTTACCTAAGAAATGGACCGCTGAGTGTACCATCACCCCATCCCCCGTCTGGAGTCCCAGTGACTTCAAGATATCAATTAATTGTTCTGCCGTTACGGTTTGCATGCGCTGAGTAATATACCCTTGAATTACGACGACTTCGGAGGATTTTCGCTAGCGTCATCCACTTGATAATTTTCCCAAAGGAGGCGTCCAACACGGAACTCGAACATGAAGCCCATGCCTTCAAAGAGATTCCAACTGACCATATGATCCCGCAGAACCTGAATTTCAACTGAATGAACATTTTGTTCCCGCGTCCATTCAATTGCCATACGGATCAGTTTATCCCCAATTCCCAAACGGCGAACTTCAGGCAAAACCCACATATCGCTCAACTCTGCCACCATGACGCCCCCCATGTAAGCCGGCACCCGTTTTAGGCGTGAGAGAATATACCCTACCACTTTCGTAGAGCCCGCATCATTCATTTCAGCGATATGTACCTGGCTAAATCGCCCCAAAGTTCGGCGGAAAGACTCAAGCCATAAATCACCGACATTATCAGGATGTGGAAAGTTATATCCAAATTTATCAAAATACTTATTAAGTTGGACGTACATATCCTTGATAATAGGAAAATCGTCTTCAATTACAGTACGATACAATATATCCGGATTTTTTTCTGCCATATCTTCCTCACTAAGTGAATTTTCTTATTTTTCCAGACATGCACATATAGCAGGCACACTGGTTAATTCACCGATTGTATCTGCGGTTATTTCTATTCCATATAACTCTTCCAGGCGCATCATCAAATCCATGTGTCCGATGGAATCCCATTGAGGAATATCACCAAAAGACAGGTCTGGTGTTATGTCTGCAACTGGAAGCTGAAAGGATTCACTGAGTAGAAGCTGTATTTTGGTAAAGACGGCGTCATTATTCATGTTTCGTATAACCTCAAATAAAAAATTTGTTCAGGGCTTACTGCCCTCCTTTAATTTTACACACACCGACTGGTAGATACTGCGGATCCCATTTACCCCAAGGCATCCCATTATCTTCAGACTTAAAGTAGAAACGCGCCAAATTATCACGTAATTCGGCACACACACGCATTTCGACCATCATTTTTTGATAATCACCATAGTTATCCGGCGTATCCACTGGAAGATCAAAAAGCCTGCGTAGTGTATTCGCATCATAGCACCATCCCTTCGATGGTTCATGGAACCAACTCTTATCTTCCGCAGCACAAAGAGTCGCCAAAAGTTTTCCACCGGGTTTAAGTGTACGCATCAATTCAGTAACTACCTCGCTGAGTCCCTCTGGTGAATTATGTTCGAGTGCAGAAACTGAGACAACAATATCTTGAGATTGATCGGCAATATCGCGCAATGTTTTTAAATCCTGGTGATATATCGTCACTGTACCTGCTTCACGTTGAAAGAGTCCGGCACTGCCATGCACTAGATCGCTCAAATGGCTTTTAAGTGGCGTACCAAAATTAAAAAGGACGTTTCTCACAGGATGTAAATCGGAATCTCGTAAACCATTAACCTTGAAACGCCCACGAAACCGCAGCGCAAGATTCTGTCTATTTAAACGGTCAATGCTGATCACATTTGCACCTTGCGTGGCAAGGTACCATTGCAAGACCCCAACCCCTGCGCCTGCATCAATGATATATTTATCGGTTATATCGGGTGTTAAATGGCTGATGATCCATGTCAGATCAAGCAGATAATGCCAGCCAAAATCCAACCCCAGAGTACGTGCCAGATCACGCAACTTATTTACCAGTGTTCTTTGCTCAACCAGTAAGGAAACAGGGAGTACTTCTATTAATTGCATTGTATTTATTATCCTTCTTTACTCGGTTAAAAGAAAGGGTTGTTCTCCCTGGATACCATTGACAATTGCCTGGACTGCAGGACAGTATTCCGGTTTCAAAGAATCCCACGATAAAGGATGTATCCGAACGAAACCAGGGCGATCAACGGCTTCGAGGAATTGCCCAAAAGGTAAAGATACACGATATAACTGGTAATAGAGGAAACGGCGCGCATTCCGGTAAAACTCTTCTGGAATGGAGATTTCTGCTATTTCCAGAAATTCTTCAGCCTTTTGGTAATATGATTCTTGTGTATCTGGAAAGAATACGATCGGATATTGGGTGTAACGCGCTTTACCCCCACACAACACCGCTTTACCCATCAAAGTCGCTTCTAAGCCGATCGAGGAATTATAAACCATGACAAATTTACTGTGTTGAATCAGTTGGTAGGAACTAAAATATTCTTGGGAATCTACAAAAACCACATTAGGTAAATCGTTAACATTATGAGCTTCAACCCAGCCACGGACACTTTCACGGCTTTGTTTGCGCGTTCCCGGACGCATTTCATCTGGATGAGCGCGAATAACAAATAAAGTTTCAGGGTGGGCACGAATAATTTCCAGGATTAAATCCAACCAGGCAAACATATGTGGAAAGACAACATTCGCATGAATCTGGCTGGTATCATAAATGACATTGGTAAAGACCGGCACAATTTGTTTATATTGAGCAGAACGCTCGAGAAATTCATCATCCAAATCTTTCATATCTTTCCAGAAACGAATACCCGCCATGGTAAAGTTCCCATGAAAACGGCGTTCAAGATATGCGTCAAGTTTTTCGTTCTGCTGGGATGATAAATCAAAATCCTGCGGAATTTGAATGGGATAAGCGGTTGCCTGTCCATCGCTAAAAAAAGCAGAGAATGGTTCAAATCCAACTTCATGCGTAATCACCCGATATCCTTTCTGCATCGCTATCCAACGAGCCGCAGCTTCGGGAAACATAATGCCGTTAAAGATCACAGCCGCCAATGGCTGTACATCATTCAAGAATTTGCTGAATTCACCTGCAACATTATACGCAGAGAGAATATATTCCCGGAAGAGATAGCGCGTCGCTTCGTCATTTTGCAGATTGTGGCGGCGCAATGCCCATCGTAAAGAAGGAAGTACCATTTCCCCAAGGGGCATAGGGGATTGAATATCAGGATCAGGAGCTTTCCACACGAAAGACCCCATTTTTTCAACTGAAAGATCAGATAGCGCTGTCAGAAGGTCTTGTTCCGGCTGATAATAGAATCCAATAGACAGCGCATGACTAAAAACTTTCGATGACTGCCGCATGCATTTTTTACATGGAGGCAGTTGAAGATGATCGTCTCGATTCGTACCCAATACACAGCGACTCATGCCTGCCAGACATCGAAAATAAACCACCGGGTATCCGGCAAGCTGCAATCCCATCGCGGCAAACATGGCAAAAGCGGAATTTTGACTCAAACCATTCAGGCGAGTCGTGGCATTAAAGAATGCGATTGGTTTGCGGTCGGCTGCCGGATGTGTTTTAGATGCCACGCGTGAAGTAAGCCGCAAAAGACGGTAATCATCCAGCAAAGCACGTAAGGTTTGTAACCACGCGGGTGATTTTGTCACTTAGAATAATCCTTCCAAACGCTCCATAGCAATCCAGAAACCTTCACCTTCATTCTCATGTCCCTGCCAAATTTCAGGAATAAAAGAGGCATTAGGTGCTACCCGATCCAAATCTTCTGCCAAAGCCGGGAAATCCGTATCACCTGCGCCAATTTGCAAACCTTCTCCATCCACACCTTCCGTATCGGCTATATGCAAATGTGCCGTATAGGGACCAAGCTGTTCAATATACTCTTTGAAAGATAATTTAAATTGATTACAAGTAAGGACGCCGTGACTCACATCCAAACACAAACGGTAACCATATTTTTCACAAAATTCCGCAGTGTCCGTAGGATCTACAAAAAGGTTCAGGTATAACTGCCCGCCCAGATACCACGGAAATGGCGGTAAGGTCTGCGGAATGATCTCCACACCTTCGGTATCTAATATGGCAAGATTTTCCGCCAATCTTTCATAAAACTCAGGACGTTCAGAAGGATGAAGCAACCGGTCGCGCGTAAACCCGCCTACGCTCGTTATTATTAAGGGGGTAGTTGCTCTCTTAAAAAAGGGTTTTAATTCGCGTGTCAAATCGATCACCCGTTGTAATTCTTTTAGAGAACGCTCACGGTAGCTTTTATCAGGGTGACAGGGATTGAGCAAGTGATCACCAGTAAACAAATCAGGGCTGTGAACCGTAAAATCCAGATCATAGGTCTGATCGACAAATTTGTGGAAATCCTGATCCATATCCTTATAACTCAGATGAAACTCAATGAAGTCAGGATTGGATTTCTTCATCAACGTCTTAAAATCATAGTAGCGTACCGGCACACCCCACTTCCGTTTAACTTGATAGTGCCGTGCATCCGCTGTGTTTTGTTTTTGGGGTAGATCGCTGGGGTAGAAAAAGTCACCCGACTTGAAACGGCGGGCTGCCTTGATTCCGATGATTTCGGATTTTCGATTTGGCTGCAAACCTCGCCCTGGACTCTTAATCTCAATCATCTCTGCATGGATGGTTTCCCCAGGTTCCAAATTACAGTTAATAATCAGGCTTTTTGCCAGGTCGGCACGATTACGCAGTTCACCCTGGCTCATGCGGCGTTCCCCGGCAGTCCCCAGGGATTCTTCCACCTGGCGAATACCTTCGACCATTATTTTGAATTCATCCGGCAAGAGGCTGACTTTATGATCATTTCCCTCCATATCACGATCGATCGTGAAATGCTTTTCAATTACTTTGGCACCGCGTGCGACCGCTGCAATAGCAATATTTGCACCTCGTTCGTGCCCAGAATAACCCACCGGACAATCACCAATTTCGCGCAGGCGGTCCATGTATTTCAAATTAATGTCTTTAAATGGTGCGGGGTAAGTCGAATTACATTGCAACAAGACATATTGTGCCCCCAAACGCCGTAGAAGGCTAGCCGATTCGATGATCTCAACTTCGTTTGACATACCCGTAGAACAAATCATGGGTTTGCCCGTTTTGGCTATCTCTGCCAACAAATCATGATTTGTCAGGTCTGCTGATGCAACTTTGTAAGCTGGCATACCATATTTTTCAAGAGCGATGATGCTTTCGGTATCCCAGGGTGTACATAATGGGAGAATTCCTTGTTGTTTACAGTGGTCAAAGGCAGCGAACATTTCCTCTGGCGTCAATTGAAAACGGGAGAGTATATCAATTTGATATTGTGCCCCCAGATTTTCAGCATTCGTATTAGCTGTGTCTTTATAGAGGGTCTCCAGGTGACGCATTTGGAACTTAGCACAATCAGCACCCGCTTCTGCCGCCAAATCGATCATTCGTTTAGCAATATCGAGGCTTCCGTTATGATTGACACCTATCTCGGCGATGATAAATGTGGAGGAGGTTTCATCAATTACGAAGTCACCAATCGTAACCCCTTCCCCTTTACTGCGCTGCCGGGCGATGGCAACCAGCCTTTTACGATGATCCAAAATAGGCACATAAAGGATATTTGCCTTTAATTTGATCTCGATTTTTTCTGGTGGTTCATCGATGGTAGCATAGGTATAATTTTGATTCAAGATTACTGAAACGGGTTGATTGAGATCGATATCCTCTTGCTTAACTGCCCAGCGCAAAAAATCACCGTTTGTACATAATCCTTCCAGAATGCCCATATCGGTAACGGCAAACACAACCCGTCCTTTTGTATCAACAATTTTCTTCAGAGCATTCATAATGCTCTCTTGAGTGTTGATGACGTATTTAGACAAATCTTTTTCTATAACCATCTGTCGACTCCAGTTAATAATTCACACTCTGACAATTCTTTCAAATCAAATCTTCCAAGTATCGTTTTAACAATAATTATGCTTATCGTTTTAATACTACAAGTTTCAAACCCTTATAAATCAAAAACAACTCTTATGGTCATATCGTCCATCCATTATTTGATCGAGATAGAATTAACCTTAGACAGATCATCACCAAAACGGGATTTTAATGTTTTAAGAACCGCATCCGCAATAATTTGATGACCAAGAGAGCTGATAGTCATTTTATCAGTATAGATGTTTTTTTGACCGGCAAAAATGTCTACAAAATCAACACAAACATCAGAGCGCTGACAACTACTCCGAGCATCGCGATAGAATTCCTCAAGACTTTGAGCATAATTTGGATCGATTTCTTTTGTTAGAGATGAATACGTTTCTTGCTCTGCTATAGATAACTCGTATTTTCCCACGCCTAATCCTGGTTCCAAGAAAGAAAGGTAGGGGATTTTAAACTCTTTTGAGATGGCAGCCATTAAACGATTATTGCGTTCCCATTGTTTTACGGGGGTCGTACTGACATCAGGCCCATAAATTACACCCCGTCGTCTTTGCTTATCCAAGTTTTCAAGAGAGGACGCTATCAAGCTGAAAGTGTTCGGAAGCAATGCCGAACGCTTTTCGGTAAGATGTTGCATCAAAGATGCCTGAAAGGCATTTACCATGGGATGTTTATCGAGAGCGCCATAAAAACCAACATCGTTCAGACCACTAAAGGATAAGATTAGATCAGGTTGAAGAGGGATTACATCCCGAATCATTTTTACAAGTTCTTGATTGGATGAATAACCTGCCACGCTGCCATTCAAAATTTGTACTTGATAACCCTGTGAAATCATGGTTTCATAGAGTACCTTCGCCCAATTATCCGTCTGATTTCCATCTGTCATCGAACCATCCAGAATAACGATTTTGAGAGCATTAACCCCTTGACTCGGGTTTGAAGTACCATAGAAAGCAAATCCAGGGGTTAATGCTTGATCAAGAGCTTTGTAAGGATTATGGGCATATCCAAGATGTGGGTCATAATAATTGTATTCACCTGCTGGCATCAGCGGTGAAATTTTCTCCGGGATGATATTTGCTGATCCATCAAAAATTATTGGGTAGGTCGGCTTCTTTTCGATTTTAAGGATAAAGTACGACACGCCATCTATCAAGAAAATCAAGAGCAAAGCAGTACCAATTCCAATCAAGATACTCAGGGATTTTAATAAGCGCTTACGTTTGGGATTGTCTACGTTCATTTGGCAAGAATCCCTTTATAACGCTTAGCAAGCTCAGCATAAATAGCAGAAGATAGGATCTCATATCCCTTTATGGTTGGATGTCTTTTATCATAATAAAGATTTTGTTGAGTATGAAAAACATCCACGAGATCGATGCAATAAGGCATGCCTTTACAGCTTTCACGGGCTTCTTGATAAAAATCCCGAACCAATTTCAAATACCCGCTTATCTTTTTTCCTTCATCATTGGTGAGCATTTTTTCTTCTTCTTCTTTGGAAATATTGTATTTTCCTACTCCCAACGTCGGTTGGAGAAAGACCAAAAAAGGAATACCATATTCCTCAGAAACAGCATGCATCATTCTTACATTTCTTTCCCATTCCTTTGCGGACGTGATGTTTACGGTTGTACCGTAATTGATACCTCGCCGGTTATCGTCAAATAATTTCACCCGCTTAAAAGATAGATTCAGTAAATGGATCGTATTGGGTAAAAAATATGGCTCGGGTCCATTCGCCAGATACTCCATGACATATTGCTGGTATTCGTGTACCATTGGATGTTCTGGTATTGCATGAACATATCCAAGATCATTGACCCCATCCAGAGAAACAATAATATCTGGTTCTAAAGGTAATACATCTCGGATTAATTTCAACAACTCCTGGCTTGAAGTATAGCCTGCCACACCACCATTGAGGATTTGAGCCTCTATACCACGTTCCTCCATAAGCCGCAGCAAGACTTTACTCCACGACAAATTAAAGGCATTATTCCCATCCGTCGTAGAACCGCCAAGAGCAACAATACGAACCGTTTTTCCTTGCTCAACTTCTTTTTTTCCATGAAGGACAAAACCAGGCGCAAACCATTCATCGCGTATCATTGCTGGATTATGTGCATATCCCAGGAGAGGATCATAAAATGTATAGGCTCTACGAGCAAAAATTGGCATATCCGGATTTTGTTTTGCCGTAGCATTAATAAAAAACGGATAAGGATTAAGCCCTTTGGATTTAAGTATATACGAGGATATAAACTCGACAAATAATAAAAGTCCCAAGGCTAAACCAATCCCTAACAAGACACTGATTAACTTGAAAGCCTTAGGATTGCGCGGCATCGCATTTTTCATAACTTACATACTTACCCCGTTTTTGACGAGTTTTTTGTAACGTAGTAATTCTCCATTACCAACGTATCAATACCGCTATTGCTAAAAGTATTGAGGGCATTATCTGGAGTAGTAACGATGGGTTCTCCACGCAAATTGAATGATGTATTCATCAACACAGGCACACCGGTTGCTTGTCCAAACATCTCGACCATGCGGTGGTAACGCGGATTCCATTCACGCCGCACAGTTTGTAAGCGTCCGGTTCCCAAATGATTGACTGCAGGAACCTGAGTACCCAAATTTTGGTCCCAAGGATAAACAACGAGCATGAAACGCGGTGAATATTGGCGTTCAGGATCGGTCAGCGTTGGAAAATAGCGCGAAGCTTCTTCCTCAAGGATAACCGGTGCAAAGGGGCGGAACGGTTCACGGAACTTGATTTTAGAATTCACTATGTCCTTCATCTCCGCACGGCGTGGATCTGCCATGATACTCCGATTACCTAAAGCGCGGGGTCCCCATTCAAAACGTCCCTGATACCAACCAATCACTTTGCCTGCGAGAATATCATCCACCGTCCGGGAGATAATTTTTTCATCATCATCCATCCGCTCATAGTGAAAATTCCGTTTCTGAAGCGCAGTTACGATCTCAGATTCGCTGTAGGATGCTCCCCAGTAATTATGTTCCTGAATAAAGCGACGCGGCTTGCCTAAAACAACGTGATAGACATATAAAGCTGCGCCAAGCGCACCACCCGAATCTCCAGCAGCCGGTTGAATATAAAGCTCCTCAAAAGGCGTCTGAGCCAAAATAAGTCCATTGGCTTTACTGTTCAAGCCAACACCCCCTGCCATACACAAACGTTTTGAACCAGTCTGCTTGTAAAGAGCATTCGCCATCTTAATAATGATTTCTTCAGTTACAAACTGGATACTGGCTGCAATGTCAGCATAATACTGGTTTTCTTTAGCCTTGGGAGAATTCGGATCCACTTCTGGGTTGGTTTTGGGAGTGAAAAATTCCGATTCGTGCACACGTGGTGCACCAAACAATTTCACGAATTTATCATTATACGTATGTTCAGGAGAATAATGATAACTAAAATAATCCATGTCCATCCAAAAGCTACCGTCATCACTGACTTTGACTAGTTTCTGGATTTTATCAACAAAACGAGGTTCACCGTAAGGCGACATTCCCATCACTTTATATTCGCCTTCATTGACTTGGAATCCCAAATATGCGGTAAAAGCCGAATATAAGAGCCCCAAGGAATGAGGAAAACGATGTTCATGAGTCAGAATTATCTCATTTTGAGTATATTTATTATCGCGCCCTTCCCAAACAGCGTGAGCGCTGCCCATAGAAGCAGTTGTCCATTCCCCAACACCATCCAACGTGAGAATAGCTGCCTCTTCAAAAGGCGAAGCAAAGAAAGCGGACGCAGCATGAGACTGATGATGGTCGGTAAATAAGATTTTATCCACCGGTATCCCCATACGCTCAGAAATTAAGCTCTTAATCCACAACTTTTTATCAAAGAAAGAGACCATCGCCTCACTGAATGTCTGCCATGATCTTGGATATGTTGCCAGGCTTGTTGATAAGATACGTTCAAACTTGACCAAAGGCTTCTCATAAAAGACAACATAGTCCAGGTCGTTCGCTGTAATTCCGGCATGGTTCAAGCAAAATTCAATCGCCAACTTGGGAAAATCATGATCATGTTTAATCCGGCTGAAACGTTCTTCTTCTGCGGCAGCAACCAAGTCGCCGTCTTGCAGTAAGGCGGCAGCCGAGTCGTGGTAATAAAATGAAAGACCGAGAATATACATATCTAATATTGCCTCTTCACATCTTCTAGCCTGACACTAGCAGCAGGACGTGGGCGCCAATGGGATAATTCATCTCCCGGATGTAAATCCAATGGGTCATTAAAAAGGCGCATAATCAACCCAAAGGGAGTCACAATAATAAAATAAAACCAGAAAAGCAGTAATCGCCCTTGAAAGTCCCCCATCTTATGTCCAAAAGCTTTCCAGGCTTCCCAAAGAAAGCGTAAACCTGTCGCTTCTATCGCAGGTTTTACTTCGGTTTCTACTTCCGGCAGGCGGTCACGTTTAAGGGTAACGACAATCGACCCTACGATAAAGCCAATAATCAACCACAGCAGGATAGTCCAGCCTTTTTCAAGAAAAGATAAAGTACCGAAAGCACCAATCCAAAGTATTAATGTTATGATCACATCGGCTTTACCAGGTTTAACTTTACGTCCAACGCCAGAAAGCACACTTCCAATTGAGTAACCAACCAGAGTTAATAAGATTAGTGCCAAACCACTCAGAAAATTCATCGTATAATCCTCTTTAGAAGATAGTGTAAATAAACGGCGCTATTCCGGATGCAGATGCAAAAATAAGCAATCCCGCGAAAATAACCAATACCACTACCATAGGGATAAGCCACCACTGTTTATTCTTCCAAAGGAATTCGATCAGTTCACCTACTATCCCCATTCTACTAATAAAACCCTGTACGCCTGTTTTCATCGTTTCAAACACCTCATAATCCCAAGATTAATTTATACTTAGGCAACCTTATAATTTTACCACATCTATGGCAATTCAAAGCCTAAATCGGAGAAGGTCAGCTCTCCGCTTTCAATAAGCCTTTCGGCTCGCCGCCAGTCATCAGGTGAGTCAATATCGATCCACTCACTTGGATCAATAACCAAAGGAAGAATCCGATCACCCGTCATAGAATCTTTTGTCAAGATTGTATCAGTCCAGGCAGCATCCACATATCCCGTCTGCCAATACACATCCGGTAAAGTTTGACGCGGCATATTATATAGTTCCTGCCTTCCATTGTGATAAGCGTAACCGGGAAGTTCTTTGATAAGAGGTTGCATCAAACCATCTGGGGTAATTTGCCACATCTTGAAAGGATTCTGAAAAGGTACACAGACTGTCCGAATGGAATCTGCATCCGGGCGCTCGATAAGACTATATACAGCCTGATCAATATGCCAGACACGCCGGAATGGTGAGGTCGGACGAAGCTGGACGATAATTTCCGGATGATAATCTTCTACTTCTATTAAAAAACGGAGGGCATGTTGAAAAACGGGTAAATCTGGAGTGTTATCCTGAGCAAGCTCAGAAGGGCGCATAAAAGGAGTCTCCGCACCATATGTGCGGGCTGTTTCGGCGATCTCAACATCATCGGTAGAAACCACAACTCGCGTAACTGTTTCGGCTGCCTTTGCTGCCGCGATACTGTAAGCAATCAAAGGATGCCCTGCCAGTAGCCGGATATTTTTATGAGGAATGCTTTTCGATCCCCCGCGTGCGATAATCAAAGCAAGAATTTCCATATATTTTTACTCAAATACGTAGCGAAAGATTCACCATGCTGTCCAACCCCCATCTACGACAAGATTGGCACCTGTCATATAAGCAGAGGCATCAGAAGCAAGGAAAAGAATAGCGCCGTTCATTTCATCCTTGTAAGCCATTCGTCCCAAAACCGCTCGTGCGGCATATGCGTTTGAAAAAATCTCGTCGTGGTTATTGTATACTCCCCCCGGAGTGAGTGTGTTCACACGTATATTCTTCCCGGCATAATAGGTTGCCAGGTAACGGGTTAAGCCGAGAATACCTGCTTTTGTCACAGAATAATAAACTGGTTTAAAGACTCTTAGCGGAGAATCATCCCGTTCATAAAGACGCTGATCTGGACCAACTAACCCATATATGGAGGCAACATTGATAATCACACCGGCGCCCTGGCTTAACATTGGTTGAACAGCAGCTTGGCAGCATAAAAAAGTACCCGTCAGATTCACATCCAAGGCTTGTTTCCATGCTTCCAAAGGAAAATCCTCAAATGCGCCAGAAGTAGTTTGCATACCGCGATTTTTAGGGTCGAATTTTGGGTCTAGAGCGGCACTATTGACTAAAATATCAAGACGATTGAACGCCTTCAAAGTCTTCTCAACCATATCCTGAACCGAATCTGGAGAAGTGATGTCGGTTGGGATAGCCATTGCTTTCGCTCCCATCTGGGATAGCTTTCCAACCAATGCGTGCGCAGCCGGTTCATTGACATCCAGAACAACAATATTCGCCCCGGCTTCTGCCAGAGTCTGGCAGAATTGTTCACCCAGTAATCCAGCCCCGCCGGTCACCACAGCCACACGCCCTTGAAGGTTAAATAATTCTGGAAGATTTGTCATATTCACTAATGGCTCATCTAAAAAGGATAACTCAATAATATAAATAATGGGCTGTCTAAAAAGACAAGATTTAACATCCAATCCTTAGACAGCCACTATTTATTAAACACGGATCCGTTATTATTGTTCGTCAGACAAAATATAACCACGCTGGGCAAGGTAGTCAATAATTGCTTGAGCGTTTTGCTCTGGCGAACGTCCAACGGTTTCGAGAGCGATTTCAGGGTTAACCGGATCTTCGTAAGGATCGTCAATGCCAGTAAAACCTTTGATCTCACCACGTCTGGCACGGGCATACATACCTTTTATATCCCGCTGTTCGCAAACATCCAGAGGAGTATTGATAAATACTTCCACAAATTTATCATCACCTACTACCTTACGCACTTCATTACGCGTGCTGGTATAGGGACTGATGGCAGCACAAATAACGGTACCATTATGGCGAGCAATCTCGCTTGCTACATAACCGATACGCAGAATGTTAGCATCGCGGTCTTCCTTGCTGAAACCAAGACCTTTTGAAAGGTTCGTACGCACCACATCACCATCCAGCATGGTAAGCTGGCGACCGTGTTCCAGGAGCATGGGAGTTAAAGCGTTGGCAATCGTTGACTTTCCAGCACCGCTTAAACCTGTGAACCAGATACACAGACCTTGTTTATGGCGCGGTGGATAGGCTTCACCGAGAATTTCAGCCGTCTCTTTACGAGTAAACCATTCCGGTAATAACTTACCCTTTGCCAGATAATCATCGCGGACCTGTGTGCCAGAAATAGAAGCAGTATTAACCCCTTGAGGAACTTTAGACACCTCTTCATAGCGGTCTTCATCTGGAAGGTAAACCAACTCCTCAAAAGGTATCGAAACAACACCGATTTCTTCAGCATATTGTTTCATCATTTCTTGAGCCTCGTAGGGACCATAGAAAGGCTTACCCTTACTGTCCACACCAGGACCAGCATGGTCGCGTCCCACGATAAAATGATTTGCTCCATGATTGCGGCGGATGATGGCATGCCATAACGCCTCACGGGGACCCGCCATACGCATGGCAAGCGGGAGAAGACTTAATACTGTGCTGTTTTTATCATAGTAATTCTCTACCAAAGCCCGATAAACACGCACCCGCGTATAATGGTCAACATCCCCTGGTTTGGTCAATCCAACAACCGGGTGAATGAGTAAACTACCGCCAACCTCCTCAGCCGCGCGCTTGGTCAGTTCTTCATGGATGCGATGGATTGGATTGCGAGTCTGGAAAGCAACCACATTCTTATGTCCCATTTCTTCCAGGAAAGCGCGTACTTCTGCCGGAGTACGGCGAAGTTTAACAAAATCAGAATACACAGGCAGGTTGAGCACTTTGAGTTCACCAGAAATACATAGATCACCCCAACGATCCATTTCAGGGACCAGCGGATGGCGAGCATCTGTCGTTCCCAAGACTAATCGTGTTTCGCGCACCGGATCCCAGCGAAAAACTTCTTCTATGCGCATGACAGCAACAAGATAGTTACGTGAGTCGCGCAATGTAAGCCATTCCTCGCGCGTCGGTAGATCTTGTTTGGAAATTGTCAAAGTAATGGGGATGGGGAAAAGCAAGCCATTTTCCAGACGCATTTCGGTCAAAACGCGCTGGTAATCCGCTTGCTTCATGAAACGGTCAAGCGGAGAGAAGCCACCGGTAGCTAATAATTCAAGATCATTCAAAGCACGGGCTGAAATCTGAATGGAAGGATAACGATTTGCTTTCGCAGTGAGTTCTTCGCGTTCCGCATCGCTGACAACTAAATTGACTAATTTCCCACCATAAGGCGTGATGAGAAGTTCTTTTGATTTTGGCATGAAAGTGATCTCCTAAATATTCCTTTTAGATAAAATCGAGATTTGATTTTTATGCGATTACCAGATTGGTTGAAAGATAGGGTAGGCGCATTGGCAGTCAGATAAATTTATATTGATGCAATTTTAATGGGTTTTAACAAGAAATGGTTCTAAATAAGAGGAACTCTTAATAAACCTTAATGCAATAACGAGAAAAACGAGTAAATATATGCGATCTGAATCGATAAAAGGCTTCCTCTATAACCGGCAGTCCGCTCTTTTTGACTGCTCCAAAAAATAAATCTCTTGCATGTTCATTATCATACAAGAGACCCATATCACAGCACGAAAGATCACAGATAAAATGTTCTCCAAGTTATAACTGCCCATTCAACTGAACCAGTTCCTCCTTACGATAAATGGAATAATAATTTTTAACGGCTGATTTTCAATGATATTTCTCTTCATGTAAATAGTTTTTTAATAGATGAAATTCTACCAGCGCACGATCACCCCTT
>JBAXBF010000043.1:0-16236 GCA_037142095.1 Chloroflexota bacterium | reverse complement strand
CAGCCCCTGGCCCATTGCCAACCTTCCCGATTGCGCTAGCCACTTGAATCCGCCCGATCTTTTCAAACAGAGAGCGCTTGATGAGCAATTGGGTGACGGAAGTGTAAATGGTGTCTCCTAACAGGCACAAGATATCGTCGATCGGAGCGACCCGCTTGTGCTTGACCTCCAACAAATTGCCCGAGCTCCTGGCAAAGAGCGAATTGCCTGCCCACCAGTCCGGACCAATGCCGCCGGTCCGGTCGAGTACCCTCATCGGGCAATGCGCCAGATCGCAGTCGGGATTTTGCAGCAAGGCATCCACCATTTTTTCTAGGCAATCTGGGGCCATGATGTCGTCACTGGTTGCGATATAGACAAACGGCCCATTTGACAACTGGATACAGCGGTTGAAGTTGGGATAAATGCCATCCTTCGGGGCTTGGTAGACACGTACCCGTGCATCCTCCGCCGCGAGCTCATCGAGCATCTCGCGCGTGCCATCGGTGGAATCACTATCTACAACGATTAACTCCCAGCCGCCAAAGGTCTGTTGCCGTATGCTCTCTAGCCTTTCGGATAGAAATTGGATGCTATTGCGCGTGGGCAAACCAATGGATACTTGGACATTCATAAGCGGAGAAAGTAACTGAGTGAAAAAATACAGCTCTACTGTTCACTCGCCAAGAGGTGCGGAGTCCAAAATTCCCGATCGTAGCGGCCCCAGGCGTGGCACCCGAATGGCAGGCGACCTTGGTTCATCTCCAAACACTGGCGAGGAGCCGCCTCGAAGGCAAAACGCAACCCCTCCTCCACCGGAGCGACTTTGAATTGAGGTAGAAACTGACAGGCCTTGGTGGACCAAAACGTGTCGTTGTTACGGTTGTAGGTGATCGGGTCTTCGGACTGCTGCCACTCATCAAGAATCCGCTGGATCAGCTTGGAGCTTGGAAAACAGTTCCGCAAACGCTCGAGAAAACGAATCCATGGAAGAAGAAAGACCCCGTTACGGGTATAAAGATCAAACCAGTAGCAATGGGGTCGCTGACGATAGCGGTTGTAGAGAACCTTGAGGGCGCTCTCGACCTTTAGAAGTGCAAATCCACCATTGCCAACCCTTGGCTCTTTGACCCATGGCGTCTGCTCGCAATGAATAAAAGGTGGCCCTATGAAATCCCATCCCACTTCGCACCAGTCTGACAACTGATCGGAAAATGCTAGGCTATCCAAGTGGTAAAAAAACAGGTACTGGTAATCCGAAAACCGCTTGTAAAACTCAGGCGACCCAAGCAGACGGTTATGCGCAGCGACCGACCCGAAAAACTTACCGGAAAAGCGAGCAAGCCCAAAGCCATCGACCTGCATTTCTAACTCGGGCGGCACGATTAAAAATTTATCATACTTGCCAAGAAAATGACACAAGTGCCGAAGCGATATTTTTTCGTCCTGCGACAATTCGGGCCGATTTGACAGGGGCACGACGACAGCAACCCGTTTTTTCGGGGGCTGCTTAGGCTGGTAGGGACGAACCAACTGTCGCGTGATGAAACCAATCACTCCAGAGATCATCGGCGCATTCTATTTCGGGTTTCGGGCGACTCCCGTGACATTGATCGCCCGATTAGGACTAAATGACCGGAAATAGCTCGTCCTGCTCCGCCCTCAGCATATCGCTAAGCCGCCCATCGGGTATCTCCACGTCCGCATAGGTGATGATCGAGTCCTTCCGCAAGTCTCGGATGAGGCGGCAGCCCTCGGCCAGCCCCTGCGGCAATAGATAATCCGACCTGCTCACCGCGTAATTTTCGCATTGTCCGTAAGTTTTATAGCCGCCGATGGCATCCAGCAGATCGCCAGCTTTGAGGTTCTCCTTGGCCAGCGTCACGACGTCGACACGCGGACGCTCTGCGGAAAGAACGGAATCGCGGAAAAGCGCCACCCGCGCCGCAGACAGCGGAACTTCAAAATGACAGAGGTGGTAGGGAATATAAAAACTGTAGAGCGGACCCGGCCCCAGTTTGTAGAGATTTAACATATGCTGCTGCTTCGGATCATCGTGCGTTGCGAGGACAAACACTCCGGGACCGGGCTGCGATTTCACGGTGTAATCAACCACGCCGCCCATGGCCCGAAGAAGGTCCACATCATACCGCCCGCTATGGCAGAGTTCATCGATGTGCCCCTCAAAGTCGCCGCCGCGCATTCCGCGCATTTCCACGCTCATGCCTGTGGCGTTGGCCACGCAGGTTTGCTCAAATGAGATCTTGGAGCCGTCTGCAAAACTGGTAACCATGTAAGGATTCTGTCCCCACCTTTCCGCAAATACTTTCTGGGTCGTTGGATTCCGATAGGGGTCCTGCAATCCCTTGATGTTTCCGCAAACCAATGGCGTGAGCCCGATGCTCTTGACGAAACGATAGAGATTCATCTGCACGCCAGGCTGATCTCCGTCTGTCACACTGAAAATCACTCCAGCCTTTTCGGCGTAACGATGAATGATGGAACCGATCGTTGCGTCCAGCTCCGCATTCATCGTCACCAAATCCTTGCCGCAGGAAATGGCGTGAAGGGCGAATTGCGCACCGAACTCGATCGCTCCCGTTGCCTCAATGAGAACATCGATCCCGTCCGCCTCACATAACAGCATCCCATCTTCCGCAATAGCCGGCACCTCTCTGGCTATACAATCGTTGAGCACTCCCAAACTGGAGGCATTCTTGAAGCATTCGACCCCAGCCTCCGTCCACGCCCTGCCGGCGCTGGCAAGGGTACGATTCGAGATAGCCACCAGCTTCAAGCCGGGCACCGAATTGACAATTTGGTTGGCAACGCCTCGGGCCATGAAACCCGCGCCCGCAAGAGCAACCTTCACCGGACGGCCTTCGGCCGCTCGTTTCCTCAATGCCTCGTCGATGATAATCATTTGCTAAAAAAGTTTCTTGGTTAATATAAAATTTTACGCAGATGCCGTGATCTGCTGCCATGATGCGTCCTTTTCACTGATCACCGAAACTGGCAAGGGCCACTCGATCCCGATGGATGGATCATCATATCGAACCCCGCGCTCGCATCCAGGGGTGTAGAACTCACCAACCAGATAGAGCAGCTCGGCACCATCTGTCAGCGCCTGATTTCCATGCGCAAACATGTCTGGAACATAGATTGCTCTGCGGTTTTCCGCGCTCAGCTCTACACCGATATGCTCAAGATACGTCGGTGATTCAGGCCGCATGTCGATGATCACATCCCAAATCGCACCACGGATACAACGGATGAACTTGGGTTCACTGGCAGGCGACACTTGGTAGTGCATCCCGCGCACAGTGCCCTTAGAGTGATTGTAGGACAGATTGGCCTGCATCACCTGCGGACGCAATCCGAGCACTTCAAATTCTTGCGCACAAAATGCCCGAGCAAAAAAACCCCGATCGTCGTCCTTCATGTCGAGATCGACAATGAAGGCCCCATTAAGCTTCGTTTCGTGAAATATCATCGTGTGTTAGGGCTGGTGGAGCGCGACTTAAAAAGAAGTCTTCCAAAAGAAATTCTCATCGATTTGCTCGGTTTGGATCAAATACTCGAGCTGCTTCAATCTTGTATAGCCCCGGAACTCGAAGTCGTTCTGGGTAAAGTCAATCTGCTTGAAGAGCTCAAAAAACTGCTGAGCGCCCTTGGGCACGTCCCAGTCACACCGAAATTCCGGAAGATGCTTGGCAAGCTTATCGAAGTTCACCCGATAGCTGCGATTGTCCGAGCTAGCCGCCCCAAATGACGTGCTGCCACCGGGGAAAGTTTGGGCCACAATTTCTGCGACTTCCCGAACTCGATAATTCTGATCATTCGATCCGATATTGAGAATCTGTCCATGAATGGCATCGCTCGGAGCATCCAACGCACATGCAATGGCCTTTCCAATATCAAGCCCGTGCACCAGGGGACGCCATGGCGTTCCATCGCTGATCATCCTGATTGCCTTGGCGGTGCTGGCCAACCCACAGAGATTGTTGACGACCAGATCAAAACGCTGCCGAGGTGAGGCCCCGAACGCGGTCGAGTTGCGGAAAAAAACGGGCGAAAATTTCGAATCCGCCATCCCCAAGATGTCGCGCTCACACAGCACTTTGCAAATGGCATACGCCGTCTGGGGGTTGGGAAGCGATTCCTCTGTCACTGGGTCATCACCATCTGCGACCCCGTAAACCGAGCAAGAAGACATGTAGATGAACCGCCGCACACCCGCTTCCTTGGAAAGTCGCGCTAATCGAACCGATCCTTTGTGATTTACTTCATAAGTAATATGAGGCGCAAGCTCGCCAGTGGGATCATTCGACAGTTCTGCCATATGAACAACAGCGTCATAACCTTTGACATCGTCTAGCGTCAGCTGACGAATATCTTTGACGAGTGTCATGGGCTGATTGCCATTTGCGTTATAAAGATGACCCGATTTGTAAAATCCGACATCTACCCCGGTGACATCATGACCGCGTTGCATCAATAAAGGAGCAAGCAGTGATCCAAGGTAACCCTCTGTTCCAGTGACAAGTATTTTCATATAATTTAATTCAAAAAAGGAATCAAGATAGATTGGCAAATGATCCAACTTGATCTGCGATTGTCTTTCCAATCTCGAGTGATGCAGTCGCCGCTGGTGACGGAGCATTGCAAACATGAAGCGAGTTGCGTCCCTTCACGATTAGGAAATCATCCACCATTTTCCCGTTGGGCTCCAGAGCCTGCGCGCGAACCCCCGCCTTGCACGGGACCAGATCATCGGACTGGATCGAGGGGATCAGCTCCTGGAGACTGCGAACAAATGCCGCCTTGAAAAATGACCGGTGCATCTCCCTGAGACCTTCGTCGAGGTTGTTGTAAACCAGCTTCCAGAACCCAGGGTAAGTCAATGTTTCGTAGAAATCTCGCAGATCGAAATCCGTCTTGGAATAGCCCTCACGCTTCATGGCGAGTACCGCATTGGGTCCGGCATGGACGGAGCCATCAATCATCTTGGTAAAATGCACGCCCAAGAATGGAAAATCAGGATTCGGCACAGGATATATCAGAGTGTTCACCAACGATCGCTTTTCCGGTATCAATTCGAAGTACTCGCCCCGGAATGGAACAATCCTAGCCCCTGGCTCCGTGTCCGCCATTCGTGCCACTCGATCGCTGTGTAGACCCGCACAATTAACAACCACCCTGGCCTCAATCTCCCCAGAATCGGTTTGAATCACCTCAATGTTACCACGACCCACCATGCCTAGAACCTTGGTTCCAAATCGAACCTCTCCCCCGGCAGCGCGAATCATGTCGAGAAGCTTTTCACAGACGGCAGGGTAGCTCGTAATGCCGGTGGATTTGACTAGGACAGCTGCAACACAATTAACATGAGGTTCAATCTCTCGAACACGATCCGGCCCGACTTTCTCGACAGGAACTCCATTCTGGATACCACGCTGAAAGAGATGTTCTAGCTGGGGTAGCTCACTCGACTTGGTCGCTACGACCACCTTGCCGCTGACCTGATAGGCAATCCCATGTGTCTCACAAAATCTTACCATTCCCTCTGCACCGGATCTGGCGAAACGAGCTTTAAAGCTTCCTGGCTTATAATAAATTCCCGAATGAATGACCCCCGAATTTCTCCCAGTCTGATGCATGGCCGCCGACAGATCCTTCTCCAGCACCATGATGCGAGACCTAGGGAACTGCGTAGCAAGATGCATCGCTGTTGAAAGGCCAACAATACCACCGCCAATCACCACACAATCGTAACGCTCCATCAGATTCATTTTGTAATAGTCTTGATATGGTTTTTATCAACTTTCCCACAATTTCCACGGAGCATCTCCCCTAGCCCATACTTCCTCCAAAACCATCTTGTCACGCAAGGTGTCCATACTATGCCAGAATCCGTCATGTTTATAGGCAAAGAGCTTATCCTCGTTTGCCAGTTTTTTCATAGGCTCAGATTCCCATGACGTTTGGTCACCATCAATGTAATCAATCACCTCAGGCTCCATGACGAAGAATCCACCATTGATCCATGCTCCATCACCCAGGGGTTTCTCGTGGAAATTGGAAATTTTTGCACCCGCCCCAGTGAGGGTGAATGCCCCAAATCGACCTGGCGGCTGAACCGCTGTAAGCGTACAGAGAGCATTCTCTTTCCTGTGTAATTCGATGCATTCCACAATATTAACATCACACACTCCATCACCATAGGTCATGCAAAAAGTATCTCCATCCAAGTGTCCGGCAACCCGCTTTAACCTGCCACCCGTCAAGGTTCCCTCGCCCGTCTCTATACAGGTGATCCGCCACGGCTCAGCGTCACTGTTATGAATTATCGTCTGATGATTCCTGAGATCGTATGTCACATCGGAGGAAAAAGCGTGATAGTTAGCGAAGTAATCCTTGATCATGTGGCCCTTATATCCGCAACAGATGATAAAGTCGTTGATTCCACTCGCCGAATAAATCTTCATTATGTGCCATAATATCGGGCGATTGCCAATTTCTATCATCGGCTTCGGCCTGATCATACTCTCTTCACTGATACGAGTCCCATACCCACCCGCAAGAATTACTGCCTTCATAGATAATTTGTTATTAATTATATTAGATTAATATTCAAAACCGTGACAAGTAATCCATTTCTTGGATTACCTCAGAATGGACGGTGTAACTGTCCGGCAAGAAGAATTATTGTATCGGTACTTACTGATACGCGCAGGATTGCCTACAGCAATTGCATAATCAGGAATATCATGGACGACGACCGAACCTGCCGCAATAACAGCTCCACCTCCAATCTTCACTCCATTTAAAATAATCACCCCATGGCCAATCCAGGCCCCATCCCCCACAATAATGTCGCCCTTGCTCTTGAGCGGCTGATTCATAATATACGATCCATAATTGATGCTATGGTCATAAGAATAAAATGCACAACAAGGCGCAATCTCAACTTTACTGCCTATGATAATATTTGCAATGTATGCGTGAATGTGACAACCAGGTTGAATATGCGAACCTTGCCCAATCTCGATCCGCCCACCCATCCCTGTATTCAGGAACGAATCACCATAAATGTGGACGCCATCCTTCAAATCAACTAGACCACCGTCATTGGAACGGTTGATATTGACTCGATCCCCTATAAATACATGTTTGCCAAGCCTAGAATCGCCGGTCAAAACACGGGAACTTGGGCAAATGAAACCTCTCGCCGATCTAGTGGCAAGACAGGATCGTGGGTGATAAGGGCCCAAATGCCGGCAAGCAAGCCACGCTGATAATCGGCCCAATCCTTCTCCTCCCGACCGATTCAGCCAAAACCGTCTCCAACGAACCAATAATTTTCGTCTTAAGGTGGTAATCTGTATAGCCACGTGTTATGGACAGATCGCGATTTGGATTCATGAATCGCAAGATCAATGAGATGTGGACTCAACAACTGGTGTCGTGCGTGAGGACTGATTAACTAACGACTGCCAATTTCCCGCCTTCGCTTGATCGCGCGTATATAACTCTCTTCTTGCATGGTTCCAATTCGATCAGCACCGAACTCCTTAAGAATGCGTTGCCGAGCTGCACGGCCTATCCGCATGCGCTTTTCAGGTTCTGAGAGTAACTCAACCACTGCGTCGGCTATTTTCTGGGGATTTCCCGGCGGCACGAGTCGTCCAAATCGATCAGATTCAATCATAGTCGCCATTCCACCCGAGTCTGTGCCAACGACGCCACGCCCTGCTGCCATTGCTTCCAAACAAACATTTGGGAAATTGTCCCACAAACTTGGGAATACACATATGTCCGTGGCTGAATACACTCCCGATATATTACTGTATTCGACGAAGTCTATGAATTCTACTGCATGAGAATAATTTCTTAAAAGAAATTTCTTTAGGTAGTTACGCAAATCTCCGAGGGAGCATAAACTGGTATCACCAACGAAGCGAAATTTCACATTGGGGGTTTTTTTGAGTATTAAAGGTATAGCAAGAGACAACTCGATGACTCCCTTAAGGACCTGCAACCGCCCTATGAATGTGACGACATTCGTCATTGTGTCGATCGGGATGCTCAGAAGTCCTTGCAAAGGAATATATGGGTTGTTGATAATATGGATTCCAACCTGATCAGGTAACCATTCTGGAGTGAGTCTTGATACAATCTCTTTTGTAGGTGCTATGATATCATCTGCATCTTGTAAATGCTCACGCTCTATTTGATCTTTATGTCTTAAGAGATCGGGTTGCTCCAATACCTTCTTCGAGTTATCCCAGAAAATGGGATATCCATACACTCTAGATCTAATCATCCATAGTATACGGTCATACAATCGGGGCGTGTTTGGATATATTTGACTAAATCGCCAAAGGAGGATTGAAGGACTGTGAATTTTGATAACTAATGGAATATTTGGCACATGGCGCACCACTTCTCTGGCCTCGGCTTCTAGTTCAGGGCCTTCGATGACGTCGAAATTAACATCATTGTGTCTTGATAGAAAGTAGGATCCAAGAGATTGATGAAAACATTTATAGGCAACTTCTAGATCTCGCGTCTCATGGGATTTTAGCCTATGTACAATTACGCCATCCACGCATTCACGCTTCGTCTCTCCCCATCCGCCAGCAAACACTTCAACGTGATGACCACGAGCGTGCATGATGTTAGCGATCTGAAAAAAATAGGTCGCGATCCCGCCCTGGCTCGTTTCAGGTGGGTATTCAAATGTTATTAGAGCAATTTTCAATTTTTGTATTTGTTTCAAAGAAAATGAATATTGACTAATGACCTCATTGCTTTTCCCATCTCCATCCGTCCACGCAAGCAAGCCAGTTTCCGTCAGGCAATAGATGAGCATCTATGTGATGCATCCCGCATTCATTCCATCCCTCGTGAGACTCCATTAATATGGGATCAGTTGAAGCGGGTATTTCGCTATATGAGGTAAGCGTCAGTTCTATAATTTCGAATGCACGAACCCGTTGACCATAGTATGGATGACAGTCCTGGGCGAACCTTATTAAACGTCCGTTGTACAAGACCACTCTTCCACATGGACGAGCGATCGTCGGATCATCTGTAATGAGTGGGCTGGCGGGATGCTCCTGCCATGTTCCCATCAAATTGTCTGCATGGAAAAACCTCAAAGTATCCGCCTGACACGGTGGACCGCCACAGCCAGCAAATAACCACCATCTATCATTGAAATAGAATGGTGAGCAATCAACAAGAGCTTCTCCCTCCAGCAGGTTTCCTACGTAATCCCAGCGCGTGGGGAATTCTGTAGCCTTGTATAGCCGCACTGAATAATCCTGATTGGATTCGGGAATCATGAAATAATCTTGCTCAACTTTGAATACATACGGATATGAGAGATGAAAATCTTCTGCCAGGACAACCTGACGGTATTTCCAGTCACACCCATCGGCACTTGTCGCTAGTCCTATGATACCCTTACCTGCTGGACGAGATAAAATCTCAAAGAACATGTGCCATACTTCTTCATGGCGAATCATGAATGGATCCGCAACGTAAACGGCATCGACATCCGTAATACTAATATGACTTAGAACGGTTATTCCTTTATCCATAAGAGGTTGTAGCCTCAATGGAGAGACCCCTTTATAAATTGCTATAGAGAATACATCTCTCACCAGAGAAAAATCAGGACCAACCACTTTATTTGAACGAGTAAGTAATGCCGATATTTTATTATGTAATAATTTTACTAAATAACGAATTGAATCTTGATCAGGGATCAAATATTTATAAATAGACAAAGAATCCATTATTTTAACCTATATTACTTTTTTGAATAATAGTAAACCCATGGCTCCGTTGTCATTGAAATCTCAGAATCATTTAGTACTCTTCCGTCGACCTTTGATAGTGCTCTCACGTCATAGAATCCATGTCGCTCCAGTTCTTCAATTTGATGCGCTGGCTTGACATGGATGTGCTTGAATTCTCGATCCCCAGGATAAAAACCGTCCCAGAACTCGACTTGATCGCATCCAACTAGTTTATGAAGTGGTCCATTAATTTTAGAATTTAAAAAAACTCTTTTTATTTCTTTATAAAAACACCTAGGATATTTAGGTTTTTTAAATTTGTAGTAATGACTGATGAACCGAATGTTATGGGATGAGAAAACAAAGACTCCACCTGGACGTAGAACTCGCTTAACCGCGCTAAAACACGAATTTCTTGAACTTCCTGGGATGCAATCAAGACCATTGTAACTGAAAAGGACTAGATCGAACGAACTATCTTCAAAGTTCTTTAAACTTGTTGCATCTTCTACGAGAAAACTCGAATTGCCTGAATCATGTAAGTCTGCGAAACGGTCACGGCATCGATCAATCATTCCGTGAGCGATATCGACACCGACATAATTGCTAACGACAGGAATGTAGAATAGTGAAGTCCTGCCTGAACCCACTCCAAGATCGAGCATATCGCAATTCTTACCTCGCAAATCATGAAGCAATATTATCTCAGGCCACTCTAGATAAGCTGTTTCAAATGATTTCGTAATTTCCGGCTTACTGTATAACTTATCGATCTCATTCATAATTAATATTAATACCTGTAGTTATTTTTTATTATTTAATCAAATACCTTACATACTAATTCCGCTACTACTCCATGTGTGAGGGACCAGCACATATGAATCTCTCCATCCCTCGTGGTCCGTCTTCCCAGTTCCAAAAAAATCTCCATCTACTACACTTAAGGACGCTGCGTCACTAACATGATCCTGCATTTCTCCATCTCCTTCTATGTATATGTTTAATTGATAGTCACCACCAAGTAGTGGCCACGCTGGCACATGAATATCCACCCATCCATCCCCACTTATTTTAAGCTCTTTAGTAGAAGATAGGGCTGTAGAAAGGCCGAAATACCAGTTATTTTCACTTCCAATATCAACTATTATAATACATCGTTTAAGCTCTATACTTTTTTCAGACGAGTATGTTATTCTGACAAATACTTCATCACCTGACATCGCTGTTTTTATATTATTACCAGCACTATCCATCAATTTTAATCCCGTCATGCGCACTCGTCCTTTGCCAGTTCGGTCTGTCCTATCTGCCAGGTTAATTTTTGATCGATCAGTCCTACTTGCTGCGTATTTTTTAATGACCGCTTCCGTTCTGTCATCCATTACGATTTCTCCTTTTTCCAATAGTATGCAACGCGTGCACAGGTTTTGTATAGCAACAATTTGATGGCTAACTATTATAACTGTTCTCCCTTCTCTAGTGGATACTTCATTCATTTTTGAAATGCATTTTTTTTGAAACTCGCTGTCTCCTACGGCAAGCACTTCATCGACAATAAGTATTTCAGGCTCTAGGTGCGCTGCCACGGCAAATGCAAGTCTTACATACATTCCACTGCTATAACGCTTCACCGGGGTATCCAAGAACTTCTCTAGGCCCGAAAAATCCACGATTTCATCGAATTTTCGCTTAATCTCCGTTCGTTCCATTCCAAGGATCGCCCCATTCAGGTAGATATTTTCACGTCCCGTGAGCTCGGGATGAAATCCCGTGCCGACTTCTAGTAAGCTAGAGACGCGCCCTCTCAGGTGGATCCGCCCCTGAGTGGGTTCGGTGATCCGGCTGAGTATCTTAAGTAAGGTCGATTTGCCTGCGCCGTTGCTGCCGATAAGGCCGACGACCTCCCCTTCCTTGATTTCAAGATTGAGGTCTCGCAGAGCCCAGAACTCTTCGTTCTTTGCACGTTTCACCCTGGGGCCCTTGCGTAGTCTCTGGAACGGTGCTCGTACCGCCTGCTCCAACGTATGGCGGAGTCCGTCACCTTTTTGTGACTGGAGCCCGATCATATAACGTTTGGATAGATTTTCAACAGTGATGATCGATTCGCTCATAGGTTCTTAATTTTTTTATCTTTTAGAAACTCAGCGGGGTGTCTATGGCCGAAGATCAAATCACGTCGGCAAATGTACGTTCAGTTTTTCGGAAATACCATATTCCGGTGATGATTATCAAAATGACACCCGCCGTCGAAAGCGCGAATCCTGGCCAATACATATCAGTCTCTCCTAGGAGTGACCACCGGAAGCCGTCGATCACTCCCGCCATTGGATTCAATGAATATAACAAGCGCCATTCTTGAGGAATCACGGTGCTACTGAATCCCACAGGAGATATATACAATCCGAATTGGATCGCGAATGGAACGATGAATCGAAAATCGCGGTAGCGGACCATTAGCGCGGACATCCACAATCCCGTGCCAAATGCGGTTGCGAAGGCGACAAACACGAATGCCGGAAGCATCGCAATCTTCAAGCTAGGCATGTAGCCATAGTATAGCATGAGTAATATCATCAATATCGCTGAAATAAGAAAATCAACGAAACTGGTGATTACGCTGCTGATGGGTATTACAAGTCGTGGAAAATAGACTTTCGAGATCATGCCTCCATTTGCTACAAGGCTATTACCGCTTTCTGTGAATGCGTTGGCGAAGAACTGCCATGGCAGCATGCCACTGAACACTAGTATGGGATATGGCACGCCAGCCGATGGCATTTTGGCTAATTTCCCGAAAATGAATGTCAGGACAAGCATCGTCATTATTGGGCGGATCACAGCCCATGCGACTCCAATGATCGTTTGCTTATATCGGACAAGTATGTCTCTCCATGCGAGGAAATACAACAATTCGCGGTATTTCCAAAGGTCTTTCCAATATTGCTTCTCGATTCTTCCGGATTCGATGATGAGTTCAGGCATGGTATATCAAGGGTAAGTAAAAAAATTAATGACCACACGGATCAATAATGTCAGTAGCGCGGTCCGAATGATCTCATGTTGGGATAACCAGGTCACTATCATTCATATACTGGTAATTTCATCCGCTGTACTACATGCCCGCGAGACTGATAATGGTTTACCGCACCTGTCGGAAAACGTGTATCGACGATTTAAGCTTATAGTGCTGCTGGACATCGAATGAATGCACAAGTGCGTAGGCACCCTCTGGATAAATCCGGGCCAGTCTCTCAAGGGTCTCCTGCAGTTCTCCGCTCATTGATTTGAAGTCCATGAGCGAACCTACACGATAGCAGGCATGGTTTAGCTGGCGAGCATACAGGCTACTGATGAGGCTGAACTCCCCGCGTAAGGAATCTGCATACGTTTCCAAGCAAGCAACATATGCACGAAGCGTCCGCGAGAATCCCATGGCCGTGGGAGCGGCGCGCGAGGCGCTTTCCGGGTTCTCATAGTAATAGTAATAAGTCCCTGGTAATGTGATCACGCGGTGGGCGTTGGCAAAGCAGCCGATATTGACGATATAGTCCTCACTTGCATCGACCCGTCTCTCCAAGTGCATCAAGGCGAAAGGTCTAATCAGATCCGCGCGATACAGCTTGTTCCAAAGAACGCCCGATCCAAACTCGAGCTGGCAAAATCGCTCTAGTAGACGGTAATCAATGGCTTTGCGACGGCGGAAACGCACCTTATGACGGCCGCATTGGCCAATCCCAGTTGCCAGTACAGCCCCGCAGACCACGATGTCTGCACCCGGAAAAGTCGTCGCTTCGTTGAGAAGCGCAGCGATCATTTTGGGATCGATCCAATCATCTGCATCTACAAATGCCAGATATTCACCCCCGGATTCCCTGACGCCACGTGCTCGCGCGGCATGTACGCCTACGTTTTCGAAGAGACGGATGACTTTGATTCGTGGATCTAAAACAGCGAGGTCATCGAGAATTGCCAGGGTGTCATCAGCCGAGCAATCGTTGACCACAATGACCTCAATCTCTCGATGGGTTTGTCGCAATATCGACTCGACACAACGCCGGATCTGGCTTCCAGCGTTAAATGCTGGCACAATGATCGAGACGAGTGTGGGCAAAGCCAGCATTTTTTAGGACTTCAGAGCGATGAACTCCTCGGAGAAGTTCTTAGAATGTTCCGCCTCGGGCGCGGTCGCGGCTTGCAGTAGCAATTCACAAAACACGTGTACTGGGTCGCGGGGAATTCGATTTCGGATACTCTCATACGCTGCTAGACCCATGTCGCGTAACCGATCCCGTTCTATCCAAGCTCGCTCCAGTGCCTCATCAACCGCGTCCACGGTGGGCCCCACCGCTAGAAATCCAGTGACCCCATCCTCCAGTTGTTCTGCATTCCCAGACACGTTGGTTACTAGACAGGGTCGCCCGTACAACATCGCCTCGGTAACTACGAGTGGAAGCCCCTCGTGACGTGAAGGTAAAATGAGCATCTCGTTTCGTTGCCAGATTTGATCCAGTTCGGAGACCTGGCCGCGGAAAGTGACTTGGGCATCGAGGCCAAGCATGCTCTTCGTGCGTATCAGTGCCTGTTCTGAAAATCCGTTGCCATAGAGATTGAGGTGGACAGCGCGGTCTCTCCAGCGAGCTCGGGAAAATGCGCGAAGCAAGAGATCAACCCCTTTATGCCCCGGCTCAAGCCGACCGACAAAGGCCCATTCTGCGCGTTCTGTATCCGCAGGCCAGGTAAACGGGGTCTCCCATGAAGCGTTATTTGGATTGACGACGACCTGAAATTTCGGGTCGTCGAAGCCAAGCTGGCAGACCGTGCTTTCACGGTTTGCATGACTCACAAAAAATGCGGCTTCGGCACCCTGGTAGATCGAGCGCCATTCCGCCACTTCAGTGTCGCGTGGCCACGTAGCTTCGCTCACACTTTGGATGATAAGCACATATTTTTGGCCCCGCTGTTGGCAGGTTCTTACGGGATCACCCGGAAAGCTGTTTCCTCCGCTGGAAAACACGACCAGATCAGCATCACCGGCACCGTACGCCATCGTGTGGATTGGTGGGAACCACCCGATTAATTGGATCACTCGGTTAATCCCCTGCGTGCACCACGAACGCAGAAACGTGTAGCGCCCGCCCCAGAATGACACTTCCGCGCCTAGATTCTGCAGCTCGCTGACGCGAGGGTGGCGGATGGCTTCTGGCCACCACTTCATGGAAACAGAAACTTGCGCCTTATGTTGCTGGAGCCAAAGCGCAGCCTTGGAGTAGAGTTCCTCACTGCCCCCCCAGGGGCTGCGCCGGAGAAAGCTGACGAAATGGATGTGCCTTCCCATGCGAGTTTGATTCAAGAAGTGGTTAAATGAGGTGATCACATGCTGTAGCGGTAGAACTCTTTCTGAAGCGCGCGAACGCGAGCTGCAGGATAGATGCGCTTCAGCCCGAAAGTCACACTGCTGGATGCCGTTCGCAGCAAGTTGCGGGCCGCCCCTGGTGGCCGTTTCAGTCCCACAGTTACAAGCGGAAGCCAGAACCAGAGAAGCAGCGCGGTAAGCGGCACCCGTTCTGACTCATAGCTGCGGTATATCTCGTGAATCTCCTGAATGATTTTGGACTGTCCGACCAGCGACTTGTTGTCACCGGTGAAGCGATTGATGCTTAAGGTCTTTTCGATGGCTTTCCAGTGGGAACTGCAGGTCTGGAGTCGGCACCAAAGCTCGCGATCCATGCAGTAGTGCAATTCGCGACGGAGAACTTGTTCCCGCTTCACTGCCGCTCTCCGGAAGAAGCAGCTAGGCTGCCAAACGCCGAATAGATAAGGCATCGCTTGGATCGACTCCACCGACGAACGAAGCACTCCATTTTTCTCCGGCGTATCCTCATAGGTGCAGAGACAATGCCCGACGACGACATCACATTCGGGCTCTTTAGCGAATGCTTCGGCCACATTCCAGAGCGCTCCCGGCATTAGGAGGTCGTCACTGCAGAGCCATTGGAGGATCTCTCCTGTGCTGCGATCAAATCCTTTGTTAATCGCGTCAGACTGGCCCCCGTCCGGTTCGCTGACCCACCCCGTGAGCCAAGTTTCATATTTTTGAATGATCTCCACGGAGTGATCCGTGCTGCCGCCGTCCATTATCGTAAGTTCCAGGTTGGGATACCCTTGGAGAAGAACGGAGCGGATCGCTTCTTCGATATATCGACCTTGATTGAAGCTCGGAATCACAATGCTGATCCGCGGTGGCACCCGCTCGCTCGTAGCCTCTTCCATAGACATTGTCGGCACTTCGGTCCATGGCCAACCAGACTCTCTATGAGGGGGAATGGGAAGAGATGAGAGGAGCGAATTCATGGATGATAAAAACGTCTTTTAGCAGTGGTTCATTGCTTTGCCCTATGAGCCGGACCCGGAAAATCAGGCCAGTGGTTAAGCTATGATTGCGGTGTGT
>JBAXBF010000042.1:0-16526 GCA_037142095.1 Chloroflexota bacterium | reverse complement strand
ATTTTCAGAAGAGCTATGATGAACGAAGAATTGGCATACCAGCAGTCGCTGGATTACTTATATAGTTTCATTGATTATTCCCTTCAGCGCATGTTCCGTGCCTCTCCGGAGCGTTTTGACATGGGACGCATGCACGCGTTGATGGCTGCCATCGGCAATCCACACCAGTCATACCCGGTCATCCATGTCGCCGGCACGAAAGGCAAAGGTTCCGTTTCAGTGCTGTGTGCTTCGGCATTACAGGCGATGGGTTATAAGGTTGGTCTTTACACCTCCCCCCACCTTCAAGAATATACCGAACGCATTCAGATAAACCACCAGGACATCCCGCGCCTCGATTTTGTGCGCTTGGTCGAAGAAGTCAAGCCCTATGTAGATACCATACCGAAGCTGACAACCTTTGAAATCACCACCGCCATGATGTACCGCTATTTTTCCCAGCAGCAGGTGGATGTAGCTATCATTGAGGTGGGTCTTGGCGGACGTCTGGATGCGACCAATGTGGTCGTGCCCCGTGTTTCGGTGATTACTTCGATCTCTTATGACCATGCCGAAATTCTGGGAGATACCCTGGCTTTGATTGCCGCAGAAAAATCCGGCATCATCAAACCAGAGGTACCTGTGGTGGTCGCACCGCAGCGTGAAGAAGCGCGCCGCGTGATCACCCGTATCGCGACTGAACGAAACTCGCCGCTCCTCCAGGTCGGAAAAGACCTACTCTTCGCCCCGGTGAGCCATTCACTCAACGGGCAAACGATGTTGGTTTGGCACTCTCGGGAACAAGAAATGGTCAGTGAATACATTGAGTCGGGTGGCGCGAAGATTTGGGAACCGACCCGCCTGAACCTGTCCTTATTGGGTTACCACCAGGTGCAGAATGCGGCGACCGCTTATGCCGCCCTGCATTTACTAAATGATTCCGGGCTTACTGTAAGCGAGGCAGCCATCCAGACCGGCTTTGCCCAAACCTGCTGGCCTGCCAGATTTGAAATATTACAGCGTTACCCAGCGGTTGTCGTAGATGCGGCACACAACCGTGATTCGGCGCAAAAATTGAGTATGGCAATCGGCGATTATTTTCCCGCTCAGCCGGTTGTACTAATATTCGGTGCTTCAGAAGATAAAGATGTGGAAGGTATGTTCGCGGAATTGCTACCGCGTGTCCGCCAGGTGATTGCTACGCAATCCATCCACCCGCGTGCGATGGATGCCGAAAAGCTGGTCATTCTGGCACATCAATTTGGGCGTCCCGCAAAGATGGTCACCCCACTTGAGGATGCATTGGCTGAGGCAGTCCGCATTGCAGCCGGAGAAGCAGTTGTCATGGCAGCGGGAAGCATCTTCCTGGCGGCTGGCATTCGCCAGGCGTGGAAGCAAGGAGTAAAAAATGGCTGAAAGAAAAAACCGTGTTCGGTTTCCAGACTATGAAGACGAAGAAGAATTTTATGATGAAGATGATATGACTCCAGAAAAATTTGCTGATGTCATTTACCAGCATTCCGAAGAACTATATAAGATTGAGAGCGCAATCCCCGATCGCAACGGGTTGATTGACTGTCCGGTTATCATCCTGGGCGAGATGGTTCTTTACCCACAGATGGTCTTACCCATCTTCGTGGAAGAGGATGACGAAACCGAATTAGCCGCCATTGAGCACGCGCAGATAAATAAGCGCACCGTCATTGGGCTGGTGAAAAAAGATGCGGAAACGGTTGTTACGAAAATGGATGACCTCCTTCCGATTGGTGTGGAAATTTCCGTTGGGCACTCCATGCACATGCCCGATGGGACAATCTCCGTGCTTGTTCAGGCGCGCCAACGCGTTGAACTGGTAAAAATTATCCGCGGAAAAACCTATTGGCGTGCCAAAGCACGTCCCATAAACGAAGTCGCGGAAGTGGATCATAAGATGCGCGCTACCATGCGCACAGCCCTGGAACTCTTCAAACAGTGCGTTGACTTGAATGATGATATTCCCGAAGAGGTCTATTCGTTCGCTAACCGTGTCGAAGAGCCGGGTTGGCTGGCAGATATGATTGTCTCAACCCTGCCGCTATCCTTGGAAATCCGCCATGAATTGTTGCTTCTCACCGATCCGGGCGCCCGCCTGGAACGCGTCGTCAACCTTCTGGCACAAGAAGCTGACGTCCTTAAACTGGAAGGTGAGATCCAGGCGCGTGTTCAGAGTGAGATGGATCGTGGTCAGCGCGAGATCTACCTGCGTGAACAGATGAAAGCCATCCAGAATGAACTGGGAGATGGGGATACATGGGAACAAGACCTGGATGAAATTCGTCAAAAGATTGAAAAAGCCGATTTACCAGAGGAAGTCAAGTCGGTTGCGGTGAAGGAAGCCGGTCGTTTGAGCCAGATGCCGCCCATGTCCCCTGAATTGGGTGTCATCCGTACTTATCTCGACTGGATTTTAGAACTCCCCTGGAATGCAGTTACGGAAGATAATCTGGACGTGGAGCATGCAGAAAAAGTTTTGGATGAATATCATTTCGGCTTGCCAAAAGTGAAAGAACGCATCCTGGAATATATTGCTGTGCGCAGTCTCAAACCAAAACGCATGAAGCACCCCATTTTATGTTTTGTGGGACCTCCCGGAACCGGAAAGACATCTTTAGGACGTTCGATTGCAGAAGCGTTGGGGCGTAAATTTTCACGCCTATCCTTGGGCGGCGTGCGGGATGAGGCTGAAATCCGTGGACACCGTAGAACCTATATCGGTTCGATGCCCGGAAGAATATTACAAACGATTCGGCGAGCTGGAACAAAAAACCCGCTCTTCATGCTGGATGAGATTGATAAACTGGGTGTCGATTACCGCGGTGATCCTGCTTCGGCTTTATTGGAAGTGCTGGACCCGGAACAAAATAATACCTTTTCAGATCACTACTTGGAAGTTCCATTCGATTTATCGCAGGTCATGTTTATCACCACTGCCAACATTCAGGACACCATCCCCCTGGCTTTGCTCGATCGCATGGAAATCATCGAATTTCCCGGCTACATCGAAGAGGAAAAACTGGAAATAGCGGATCGTTTCCTGGTACCGCGCCAGTTGGAAGAATGTGGTATAGATAAGGAAGAAATTCATTTTTCAGACCAGGCATTGCAACGTGTCATCCGCGAATATACATACGAAGCCGGAGTCCGTAACCTCGAGCGCGAAATCGGGCGCATCAGCCGCAAAATTGCCCGTTTGAAAGCCAGCGCAAAACCATTCCCCAATCAAATCTCAGCTTCTTCGATTGAGCGTTATCTGGGTCCTCCCCAGTTCTTCGGATTGGAATCGGAGCGGCAGGATGAAATCGGTGTGGCAACAGCCCTCGCATGGTCTCAAAACGGTGGCGAGATCATGCCAATTGAAGTCCTGCTTATGGATGGGAAAGGCAATTTGCAAGTAACCGGTCAGATTGGGGATATCATGCAAGAGTCGGCTCAAGCCGCCATGTCATACCTTAAATCTCGTTCAAAGCTTTTAGGAATTGAATCACAGGTCTATGAATGTACCGATGTTCATATCCATGTCCCAGAGGGTGCCATCCCCAAAGATGGACCGAGTGCTGGAATTACGATCGCTACCGCCTTGATATCTGCCTTTTCCCACCGAAAATGCCGGCGGGATGTTGGTATGACCGGTGAAATCACCCTGCGCGGGCGAGTATTGCCGGTTGGCGGTGTACGAGATAAAATCCTGGCAGCCCACCGCGCCGGTTTAAAAATTGTCATCATACCCAAACGGAATGAGAAAGACCTGGTAGAAATCACCAAAAAAGCGCGCAACGCATTGCAAATTGTTAAAGTGGAACATATGGATGAAGTTCTCGATATGGCTCTGCTGCCTGCAGAACCAAATCTAAATCCAAATCCGGAACCGGTAAAGCGTCATAAACGCAAAATCAGTAAAACCAAGAAGAAACCCGGGATTGTTCCAGTAAATATTCAAACGGGAGAGCACCTGCCATCCTTGGGAAGTCAGTAGGAAAGTCGGGCGCAATCATCATAGAGGAGTAATGCGATGGGAGAATGGAAACGTTTGTTTTATTATCTACTATTGAATGTAATTGTCTCCGCGGTTACGACAATGGCGGTACTGATCGTTTGGGATCGAATGCACGCATCGGAAATTGATTTTAGACAATTGTTTTCATTGAGCTCAAACGAAGCGGTCGCAACCTCCATTTTACCAACGCGCGGCGCTCCTCCATCTGCAGTAACCCAGGCAAACGAAATTCAAGCCTCATCCCAGCCACTTACGCCCCCGGCTGCCCTCGAAATCACTGCCGCAGTCCCTCAGGAAACACCTACAAAACCAGGTGAAGCGCAGGTCAGTGAAGGCGCTCAAGTGATGATTGAAAGTATTGTCGCTGCCGGAGATTTGCTTTCCGAGCGGGTTATGGTCAAACGCGTCGGCGGCGATACCGAATTATCTCTGGCAAACTGGCAAATCAAAGGCAATGGAAAAACCTACACATTTCCCCAATTGGCACTCTTTAAAGGGGGAGGAGTGAATGTGCATACGATCGCAGGCAGGGATACTGTCATCGATCTGTATTGGGGAATGAATGAACCTGCCTGGAAAAGTGGTTCTGTTGTGACCCTGGTAGACGCCCAGGGAAATGTTCAGGCGACCTATAAAATTCCTTAGAGGGGGGAACATGGCACAAGCATTATATAGAAAATGGCGCCCACAAACTTGGGAAGATGTGATTGGACAAGGGCATATCGTCCAGACCTTACGCAATGCCATTGCTGCCGATCGTGTTGCCCATGCGTACCTCTTCGCCGGTCCGCGAGGTACGGGGAAGACGACCACCGCCAGATTACTGGCAAAGGCGGTTAATTGTCTGGATGAAACGCCAGCCAACCGCCCCTGCAATCACTGTGACCCATGCCAGGCAGTTAATGAAGCCCGTTTTTGGGACTTGATTGAAATTGACGCCGCATCCAATACCAGTGTGGATGATGTTCGCGCCCTGCGGGATAAAATCAACTTTTCTCCCAATCAGGGCACTCATAAAGTCTATATCATCGATGAAGTCCATATGCTCTCCACTGCGGCATTCAATGCCCTGCTCAAAACATTAGAAGAACCACCTTCCCATGCCATCTTTATTCTGGCAACCACAGATGTGCATAAAATTCCAGCTACAGTTCTCTCTCGCTGCCAGAGGCATGAGTTCCGTCTGATACCTGTCTCTGAAATGGTCACCTATCTGGAAGAAAAAATTAAAGAAGAAAATATCCAGATTGAAACCGATGCGCTGCGAGTAATCGCCCGCCAATCCACTGGCTGCCTCAGGGATGCGATTTCTCTACTGGATCAGCTCACATCCATCGGACAAGTTGTAACCCTGGACCTGGTACAATCTGTATTAGGGACAGTAACTGGACAGAATATTTTTACAGTTATCGATGCAATTCAGTCAGGAAACTCCAATGAAGGGCTGCTTGCCATTCACCAGGCATTAGATCGGGGTGCAGACCCGCGCCAGTTCGCCCGCCAGATTGTCGATTACATGCGCGACCTGCTTCTGGCGCGTATGGGAACAACATCTCAGATCGATGTTACCGAAGAAATGCGCACTCATATTGAAAAACACGCCCAGGGATTTACAACTCACAACCTTCTGCGTAGTATCCGTGCCTTTAATCTAGTGGCTTCCGAGGGAAAGGGATTATGGCAACCGGCATTATCCCTCGAAATGGCGTTCGTAGAATGTGTAACCCAGGATATACAGGAAAAAGTCGTACCCGTAATTCATCCAGAAACGGCTGTGTCGCAAATCAGCCCATCCCATTCCCCCCCCCATCCAAGCCAGCCGGTTCAGGTCAGCAAGCCAAAATCTCCTTCTGTCGAGATGGATGGTGACAGCCGTTCCCTTTTCGATCAGATTGCCAAGGGATGGAGACAGATTACGCAGGCCGCCCGCCAATATAGTCCGCAAACACAGGGTCTGCTCAATTCCTGTAAACCGCTGAGTATCAAAGACGGATACCTGGTGTTGGCTTGTAATGGTCCATTTGTGAAGTCTCAAATGGAATCAAAGGATCATAGTGAAGTTGCCCGAAAGATTTTATCCGAAATGCTTCACGTGGATTTGAAAATTCAATGTATGGTTACAGGACAGGAACAGAATAGATTACCTTCCAGTGCTGAAACAGATGGTATGGTCGCGACTGCCCTGGAAATGGGTGGTAAAGTGGTAGGGGAAATTAATTCAAAAAATAAATAAGGTAGGAGGAATTATGTCAAAAGGTTTTAAAGGTCCCAAGATGGGTGGTTTAGGCGGTGGACAACAAGGCATGATGCAGCAGATCCAGCGCTTGCAGGAGCAGATGGAACAGGCTCAGGCAAAACTGGCAGAAGAAACTGTAACAGCCACAGTTGGGGGCGGTGCGGTAAAAATAACAGTAACCGGCGACCAGAAATGCAAAGCGATTCAGATTGACCCTGCCATCTTGCAAGACGCAGATGTTGAAATGCTTCAAGACATGATCTTGACCGCTTTCAATCAAGCGCAGGATAAGGCAACTGCCCTGGCATCTGAACGATTGAATCCGCTGGCGGGTAGTATTCCAGGACTTCCTTTTTAATAAACCGGTATGCTTTTACCCGAACCTATCCAGGACCTTGTTGAAGCCTTCTCCCGTCTGCCCGGCATTGGACCCAAGACTGCGTCCCGCCTGACCTTTTTTTTGCTTCACGCCCCCGAATCGGTGGCTTTAGATCTGGCGGAAGCTTTACAATCCTTGCGTTTAAAAACGGCTAATTGCCAGATGTGCTTCAATATCACGTCATCTGGAAGAGAGCATTGTGAAATTTGTGCCGATGGTGCCCGCGATCATGGGATCGTCTGTGTTGTCGAAGATCCGCTTGACGTGATCGCCATTGAAAAGACTTCAGCCTATCGCGGTTTGTATCATGTTTTACAGGGTGTTCTATCCCCCATAACCGGTGTGGGACCTGAGAACCTGCGCATCAAGGAATTGATGGGACGTGTTCACACCGGAGAAGTGCATGAGGTAATATTGGCTACCAATCCCAGCCTTGAGGGAGATGCCACGGCAATGTATTTACGCCAACAAATCGCGCCCCTGGGAGTGCATGTTACCCGTCTGGCACGCGGCCTTCCCATGGGAGGCGATCTGGAATACGCAGATCAAAATACACTGCTCAGGGCATTAACCGGGCGACAGGAAATGAATTGACGAACGCAAATCCATGAGGTTGTATTATGCCGCAAAAAGAACCGATTGCGACCGGAACCATCCTCAATAATAGATATCGAATCGCTACCCTGCTTGGTCAGGGAGGCTTTGGAGCAGTATATCGTGCCTGGGATTTGAATCTTAACCGCGTCTGTGCAGTTAAGGAAAACATCGAAACTTCTCGCGATGCTGTCCGCCAATTCAGCCGCGAAGCCACCCTGCTCGCAAATTTGACTCATCCAAACCTGCCGCGTGTCATTGACCACTTCAGCATAACCGGTCAGGGACAATATCTGGTGATGGATTACATCGACGGCAAAGATTTGCGCGAAATGATGGAACAAACCTTCGAACCGCTGCCAGAGGCGCAGGTGCTACCTTGGATCATCCAGATTTGCGATGCCCTTAAGTATCTTCATTCCCAATCCCAGCCCATCATTCACCGTGATTTAAAACCCGCCAATATCCGCATTACACCGCAGGGAAAGGCAATGCTGGTCGATTTTGGTATCGCCAAAGTGTATGACCCTGATCTGCGCACCATTTCAGGCGCAAAGGCTTTATCTCCCGGTTATTCCCCCCCGGAACAATATGGTCAGGGTGTAACCGATATACGTTCTGATATCTATGCTTTAGGAGCCACACTCTATGCACTCCTCACCGGACAGAAACCACCGGAAAGCATCGATCTGCTGACCGGTACGGCGCCTCCCCTTGTGCCACCCCGCACACTCGTCCCCAAGATTTCTCCGTCTATCAGTGCCGCCATCGTCAAAGCCATGCAATTGGAACGCAGCCAGAGATTTCAGAATATAAGTGAATTAAAAGCCGCTTTGATCGAACCTGGCTCGTCGAATAAACAAGGAAATAATCTTCTGAGAGTTGGGTTAAGTGCTTTCATATTACTTGCCGTTCTCCTCCTTTTTATATTTTTGGGAAGAAGTTGTACTCCATTTACTCCGACTGAAGATATGACGGAGATTGGATTGACCGTTCGTCCTGTGGATACCGTTGCTGCGGAATACCAGACGCTTATTGCCGCTAATCCAACCCCAAGCGCCGCCAAACCATCCCGGACTCATACAGTTGCCATTGAACCACCCTTAACAACTCCAGAAATAACCTCTGAGTCAAAGCCGACCCAGGCTTTTTTGATCTATGTCCGTGAAGGTCCAGGCGAGGTTTTTAATCGCATCGGTGGTATCCGGAATGAAACCCGCTATAAAGTAACTGGTAGAAACCAGGAATCAGACTGGTTGTATGTCCAAATTTCAGGAGGGGTCGAAGGTTGGGTATCCGCCGGAATGCTGGTTTATTATGCCGGATTCAACGAAGATATTACCCGGCTTCCTCTGATAAAGTCTCCACCAACTCCTATGAAAGAACCAACGGAGAAGCCAACCCCATAAAATTTTCTCTTAGAATGAGATTTATTCATCTACTGGCGGCGCAGCTTCACCATAATCAAGTACATCGCGGGTACCGGTACCCTGCGTAGGAGCCCCAACAATGCCGCGCGCTTCCATCGTTTCAATGAGACGCGCTGCCCGAGTATAACCAATCCGCATCCTCCGCTGCAGCATGGAAACCGAAGCACGCCCCTGACGGCGTGCCAGATCAATCGCTTCTTTGAGCAAAGGATCATCCGCTTCGTCATTCTGCTTATCTTCTGTCAGAAAAGAAAGTTGTTTAAGCGGGATGCCGACCGGTAAAGAAGAAGGTTGTTCCCCTCCTGTTTCAGAGGATGGGTTAGATGCAGCCAGAAAACTGCGCCAATGCTGCACAATCCGCTGGATTTCTATATCCGATACAAAAACACCTTGCAACCGCACAGCAGCCGGCGCTTCCGGAGACTGAAAAAGCATATCGCCGCTGCCCAATAAACGCTCTGCACCTGGCTGGTCAAGGATCACCCGGCTGTCAATCCCAGAAGCCACTGCGAAGGCAATACGAGCTGGAAAGTTTGCCTTAATCACACCCGTCAGCACATCGACAGATGGGCGCTGAGTCGCAAGGATCAAATGAATGCCGGTGGCGCGCGCTAATTGCGCCAAACGGGTAATGCTGCGCTCTGTTTCATCCGGCGCTAACATCATTAAATCTGCCAATTCATCAATAATGACAACCAGATATGGGAAAGTCTTAGCTTCCGGCGTTTTCACAGGCTGGCCGGCTACCGGTTTACGCAGCAACGACCGGTTGTATTCGGCGATGTTACGGACGCCTGCATCCGCAAAGATATGGTAACGCCTGTCCATCTCTCGCGTTACCCATTGCAGCGCTCCGACCACCTGCTTCAGGTCTACTACAACCGGCGCGAGGAGATGTGGGATACCATTATATCCAGTCAACTCGACTCGTTTGGGATCTACCATGATTAATCGCAGGGTATCGGGAGTATTATGAATCAACAAACAACTGACAATACTATTTACGCATACCGACTTACCCGAACCAGTTGTTCCAGCAATCAATAAATGCGGCATCGCAGACAAGTCATAGGCAACTGCTTCCCCGGAAACATTCTGACCCAAAGCAAAACGCAATGGCGAGCGAAGTTTTTCAAAAGCAGGACTCTCGATCACCCCTCGCAGAGTCACCAGCATAGGGCGATCATTCGGCACTTCAATACCCACAAATCCTTTTCCAGGCACGGGTGCCTGAATACGGATCCGTTTAGCCGCCAATGCCAGCGCTAAATCATCCGCCAGAGCAGCTATCTTTCCTACCCGTACCTTCATGCGCCCCTTTCGCGTCTCAAGGAAATCCGGCTCGAGCCCGAATTGGGTAATCGTAGGTCCGCTATTGATCTCAACAATATGCGCCGGCGCTCCAAAGGAAGTTAAGGTTTCTTCGATAATGCTCGCCCTCTTCATGTTTGCGTCTTCATCATGGCGAGTCTCATCTGCCAGGTCAAGTATCTGTTCGACCACAGGTAAAACCCAAACCTGGCTAGTCTCCGCAGAGGAAGCCAGTTCAAGCGCCGAAGCAGAGGCTAAATTGGTATTCTGAGCAACAGACTGGGAGGATGGTGGATTTGGCTTGGTCGCAAGTGCCGGGGGAATGGCATGAGCAGATGGTTCAGGCTTTACTCGTCTCTCCTCGGCGATTTTCTTTAACCAGTTGTTAATTCTCTGCCATAACGGCGGAATCCAACGGAATAACTCCGGCACGGGCAAGTCCAGACTCATCGCCAGGGAAATTATTAACCAGGCAACCAGAACAATTGTCGTTCCCCATACACCAAACGCCAACAGGAGAACATGAGCAGGCAATCCTCCAATCAATCCCCCCGCCTGACTTACGACTTCAATCGATATTGAGGATAATTCGGTAATCCTACTTTCTTGTAAACTAAGAAGGCAATAAAGCAGATGCAGCCACGCCAGAAAGTTAACATAGAGCAGTCCAATACCAATCAAACGCTCCAATCCAAAAACCGGTAGTCTATTCGAATGGCGAAGGACGAGCCATATACCTACCGCCACCAGTGCCAGCGGAAGCAGAAAGACCCCAATTCCGAACAATCCTTTTAGGAAATCCAACCAGCTACTTGCTAAGAAATTACCAGCCCCTGCCAGCATGCTCAGGAGGGTGATCAAGCCTACTACAACCAGCCCCGTCCCGATGATATCCAGTTTTCGATCTAGCGATAAACCGCTCCAATCGGAAGATGTAGATCTCCTGGTTTGAGGCTTGGATTGTTTTCCAACTGGTTGCGTTTTCGGCAGCACCTGCTTACGCTGGAAAAAATGGGTGATCTTACGGATCACTCCAAACCGCCCGCCTGGAGCGGATTTGGCTTTGACATAACCCTTGCTTTTTATCGCTGGCATGCTCTATTTACCTGTGGATCAATTATCATCACTTGATTATAACATCAGACCGTTCGGTCTGTACCGCAAGAAAACAGCGTTATAAAAACGAGGCAGGAATTTCTTTCCTACCTCGTTAATTAATTTTCAAGCATACGGGTGATCAATCACCCGACTGCAAATGGACACCAACGTTTAATAGATCCCGTACAACGGACCAAAATTCGCGCAGGCGCGGTAGTCGGCACTTTCAAGATCTTGAGTCCCAAAGGCACTCCAGGCGCTCGGGCGATAGACTTTCTCAGACGGCACATTGTGCATACAAACCGGTATGCGCAACATTGAGCATAACGCGATCACATCCGCCCCAACATGTCCGTAGCTCATCGCCCCGTGATTGGCTCCCCAATTATTCATCACAGAATACACGTCTGTAAAGGCACCATTGCCTGTGAGACGCGGGCTAAACCAATGCGTCGGCCAGGTCGGATCGGTCCGATCATTTAAAGTCTCATGGACTTTTTCGGGCAAATCCACTGTCCAACCCTCAGCAAGCTGCAAAACAGGACCCAACCCCTTGATCAAGTTAATGCGGGTCATCGTAACCGGCATTTCGCCGCGGGTCAGGAAACCAGATGAGAAGCCGCCGCCGCGGAAATAGCCTGTGTTAGCGGGATACCAATTTGTGGCACCCAGAGCTTGCTCTGCTTCAGCTTCGCTGATTTCCCAATATGGCTTCATCACCGCCTGTCCATCCCGCTTAAGGCAACCGGTCGCATCAAGAGTCGCCGCGCCAGAGTTAATCAAATGGATGATACCACCTTCTCCTTTTCCGCTGAGCTGGTATCCGGTTACCCGCTTAACCGCTTCTGGACTCCAATAGGTACGCACATCTGCGAAGACCTGGGCGGTATTCGTAAGCAGATAGCCAAAGAGCATGGCTGTCCCGTTAAGAGAGTCATTCTCAGTCGCAAAGACATAAGGCGCTCGAATCCCATTCCAGTCAAAGGAAGAATTAAGAATTGCCTCCATGAAATCGCCATTCGGGAAATGATCTGTCCAATGGCGCTGTCCCTGGAAGCCGCCTGCAATGGCATTATGTCCCAGGGCTTCTTCGCCATAACCAATTTCAGCGAGACGCGGGTTACCGACCATCAAATCGCGCCCGATCATTGCCATTTTCACTACAAATTCCCAGTCACTATCCTTTTGGGCACGACTGCGTTGATTCTCAGGTTTGTTATATTCACGCCCCTCTTTGCAGTGTTTCTTCGTCCAGGCTAGAGCTTTCTCATACTCTTTCGGATCGAAAATATCTTCGTCAATCCGCCGGATGATTTCAGTCATGTCAGCCACTTCGACCCGGATTCCCAAATAGCTCTCGAAGAAATCCTGGTTGACGATCGAGCCTGCAATACCCATCGAGACGCTTCCAATCGAAAGGTAAGACTTACCCCGCATCATCGCCGTTGCCAGTCCCGCCCGCGCAAAGCGCAGCAGTTTTTCCTGGACATCTGCCGGGATGGATGTATCCCCAGCATCCTGGACATCGTGTCCATAAATACCAAAAGCTGGTAATCCTTTTTGGGCATGCGCCGCCAGCACCGCTGCCAGATAGACCGCGCCCGGACGTTCGGTGCCGTTAAAACCCCAAACTGCTTTAGGGGTCAATGGATCCATATCCATCGTCTCTGAGCCATAACACCAGCAAGGTGTTACGGTAAGCGAGACACCTACACCTTCGCGAGCGAATTTATCAGCCGCTTGAGCCGCTTCGGTTACCCCACCAATACAAGAATCAGAAATGACACACTTGACCGCTTCACCATTCGGGTAACGCAGGTTATCCGAGAGAAACTTGGCGGCAGATTTAGCCATTGCCATCGTCTGGTTCTCCAACGACTCGCGCACCCCTTTACGGCGACCGTCGATCGCTGGACGGATTCCAATCTTCGGGTATTCCCCAACAAAACGATTTGTTGTCATATTAAATTCTCCTTTAGTATCTAAAAAAGGGCTGCCCCGAAGTTTTTGGACAGCCCCTTTGATGAATTGTAAAATAACAATCTATTTCTGGCGGCGACGGAGAATGTCCAGGTACACAGCCAGAATAACAATGGCTCCTGTAACCACCATCTGCCATTCTTGCGGAACAGACATAATCCGTAGACCATTCGTCAAAACACTGATGATGAAAGCACCAATGATGGTACCTATGATAGTACCTTCACCACCGCTGAGCGAAGTACCGCCAATCACAGCCGCAGCAATTGCATCCAATTCATACCCCGAACCCAGAGCGGGTTGTGCTGAATTAAGACGGGATGCCATCATCACACCACCCAAACCGGCGAAAGCACCGCATAAGGTAAAAACAGCCATCTTCCAGGCAACCGTATTGACACCCGAAAGACGGGTGGCTTCTTCGTTGCTGCCCAGAGCAAATGTGTATCTACCCAGGATCGTTTTAGTAAGAATGATACTGGCTATAATCGCCGCCCCAAACAAAATTAAGACCGCATTCGGGATCTCAAGGCTGGGGATTTGAAAACTGTTGCCGGATGATTTAAACATCGCATTCAAAGGCGCCGCAATCGGATCCAACACAGGAGCCAGGACGGATCCCATGGTGACTTGACGAAAGACCGGCGTATCATTGAAATAAATGGGCTTCAAACCAGAGATGACCAGAGAAAGCCCTTTGGTGATATAAAACATGCCTAAAGTGGCAATAAATGGCGGCACTTTCATCTTGGCGACAACGGCGCCATTGACCAAACCGCAAGCCGCTCCAGCCATTAACCCGCCCAGAATGCCAACTTGGATAGGGAGTTTCCAGAAAGTGATAAATACACCCGCCATAACTGCCGAAAATGTCATCACAGTTCCAACGGATAAGTCGATGCCAGCCGTAATAATGACAAACGTAACACCCAGCGCCAACACACCGTTAACCGCGGTGGCTAATAAAATGCCGATGACATTATTGAACTGGAAGAAGTTCGGTGATGCGATTGAAAATCCAACAAACAGGATAATCAACGCTCCAAATGCTAACAACCTTTGCGTAGTATCTGAACGCAATAACGATTTTTTTTGAATGATTTTTGCATCAGTTTCCATAATTAAGCCGTCCCGAGATCATGATTTGGTTTGGGTTCAGAATTGGATTTACTATTATCCACAATAATGCCTCCACGTTGGGTTGCATATTTCATAATATTTTCTTGAGTGGCATCTGCCACATTGATCTCGCCCGTTATCCGCCCTTCGCACATCACGATAACGCGGTGACTCATGCGTAAAATCTCTGGCAATTCCGATGAGATCATGATAATTGACTTTCCCTGGCGTGCCAGCTCATTAAGTAATTTATAGATTTCACTCTTGGCACCCACATCAATGCCGCGCGTCGGTTCATCGAAGATCAAGACATCCGTATCAGCAGTCAGCCATTTACCAACGATTACCTTTTGTTGGTTACCACCCGAAAGATTCTTAGTCTTTTGCTGTATGCTGGGTGTTCGGATCGAGAGCGTATTGACCATTTGATTAGCTGTGCTGCGTGTCTTGTCATTATTCACCCAGCCAAATGCCCCTAAAAACTTATTGAAAGACGCCAACACAACATTATTCTCTACATCCATCCCCAGCGTAAGCCCATAACGTTTGCGGTCCTCCGAAAGATAACCAATCCCATTTTTGACGGCATCCAGCGGGCTTTTGATCTGAACTTTATTACCCATGACGTAAATTTCACCTGAGTCAATGGTGTCTGCACCAAAAATGGCTCGTGCCACCTCTGTCCGTCCAGCACCAACCAATCCCGCAAAACCGAGTATCTCGCCGCGCTTCAAATTGAAACTGACATCCTTCACCATTCTACCGAGATTGAGATTCTTGACCTCAAGTACAACTTCCTCGCTTGGATTCTCCGGAACTTCCGGAGTAGCCTCAAAGATAGTCCTGCCAACCATCATACCGATGATTTGGTCAATGGAGGCTTCTTTGGTCTGCACCGTATTGATATACTGCCCATCCCGCATCACCGTTACCCGATCTGAAATCGATTTAAGCTCTTCCAGACGGTGGGAAATATGCACGATCCCGACACCTTGTTCACGGAGGTGAGAAACAATACGGAAGAGTTCCGCGATCTCTGTATCGGTTAAAGCCGCGGTTGGTTCATCCATAATCAATACTTCAGCATTAAAAGATAATGCCTTGACAATCTCAACCATCTGCTGTTTTGCGACGGTCAAATCTGCCACCTTCGTGCGCGGATCCAAATTCAAATGCAACATTGCAAAGAGTTTTTCCGCTTCTTCGTTGATTTTCTTATCATCCAAGAAGAACTTGACTTGCCTGCGCGGCTCACGCCCTATGAAAATATTTTGTGCCACTGTGAGATGGTTCATCAAATTGAGTTCTTGATGAATAATACTGATGCCCAGATGGAGTGCCGCTCTCGGGTTGGGGATATCAACTTCTTTCCCTTTATATAGAATGCGACCAGCATCTTTTTTATATACACCGCTGAGTACTTTCATCAGCGTAGATTTGCCGGCGCCATTTTCACCAACCAGAGCATGTACTTCGCCTGAACGTAGATCAAAGTGGCATTGGCTGAGCGCATGGACGCCAGGAAAGCTCTTTTCAATTCCTTCCATCAAAACTAATTCTTCACCCATGGATTAACCTCAGCACAGTCAATGGTATTGATAACAAAACTAGACGTTAATACCGGTTTCTGGTATCGTTTTCATTCTATCTTTTTCATTGGTTTTTGTCAAGGACTTATTAAACGCATTCTTTCATTATTATATTTCAGGATTGGACGAACACACTTTCCGTTTGAATTTGCTGGAACGGATTCAGATTAATAGATAGTACGGAGTCATCCTTTAAAGTCCACCCACAGGAATAACGCAATAAGACGTGCCGGTAAAATGACATGCCTTGGTTGAAAAGAGACTCTAGTATTGATCCGGCTGAGGATAAGCTGGGCGACATTGACACACATACCATAAGCCGATTGGGAAACGACTGTCGGCTGAAGTCCTTCACTTAATAGTTGATCCGTAAGAAACATTCCAGAATTTGATCGATATTCCCCATAGCGGATCAGATGTTGAACAATGGAGCGTGCTCCCGCAATCGAATCGACATGGACCGTGTCTACTTCCCAACCCTCCACGCGCCGGTCAATGACAACCGTTGGAGTATTTTGTGCTCGTAATGAACTCAGATTCTTTGCATCCATATCATAAGGAGCAATCATAACCCCCTCTACTCGCTTCTTTAAAACCGCCTGAATATAGTCTCGTAGTTTGGCAGGACTCTCATCCGTATTACATAAAAAGACGGAATACCCCCACCTTGAGCAGCATCCTCCACTCCGCGTGCCACGGTAGTCCAGAATGAATTCTTAATGTCAAGAACCAAGAGCACAAGAGTAGTCATCTGTTTAGAGCGCAGGCTGCGCGCCGC
>JBAXBF010000041.1:0-16582 GCA_037142095.1 Chloroflexota bacterium | reverse complement strand
TTGCGGTAGATAAAATCTGGAAGGCTGGCAACTTGGTTGATGACTGGAATGTCAGATATAAACCATATACAAAAGCCGCAACCCCGCTCAGACTGATCAACGCCGCGATCAAGCTTACGGTCATGGGTCGGCGAAAGTTTTTCTTAGAGATCGCTCTGATTTCATTCATGGTATCTCACCACTTTTCAACATCATTTTTAGTCGGAATTTTACAGGGGACATGGGCAAGATCACTCTTGCCCATGTCAATCATATCTATTTTACAAGAACGAATTCATTACTTGACCGTCATGTATCCATCAGCAACAACAAGTTTTTGACCTTCATCGGAAAGGATGAAGTCAATAAATGCCTTCGCCAGAGGTTTCGGATCGCCCTTGGTGAGCATATTGAGTGGGCGGCTGACTTTGTAGGTCTTGTTCTTAACATTATCTACTGTAGGCTCGACCCCATCAAGCTTGAGAGCTTTTACGCTATTATCGAGGAAACCAAATGACAGGTATCCAATCGAATTTTCAGTAGTGGCAACCGTGGTGCGAATCTGTCCATTGGACTGCTGCAGGATGGCTTTCTCGAAAATCGGGGTCTTCACGTCCTTACCGTTAGCATCCTTGGCTAACATGACCAGGTCTTCGAACGCCGTACGGGTTCCTGCTCCCTCTTCGCGGGATACAATCGTGATCGGTGCATCGGGACCACCCACGTCTTTGAAATTGGTCACCTTACCTGAGAAGATATCGCGTACCTGATCCTTGGTGATCGTATCAAGCTTGACATTCGGATTGACCACTATAGCGATACCGTCGAAAGCAATCGTGAATTCTTTAAGGTCAGGAAACTTCTTCTTCTCTTCGTCCTTGAGGGCGCGAGAAGCATTCCCAATTTCTACCGTACCTTCACCAGCCGAGGTAATTCCCACGCTCGTGCCGCCGCCCTGGATATCAATCGTGACACCGCTATTTAACTTGGTGTATTCGCCTGCCAGTTTCTCCGCCAGCGGTTGAACCGTGGTTGAACCAGCTAATTGCAACTGACTACCGGTTGCTGCCTTGGGAGCATCCGTCGGTTGGGCTGCTTGGGGAGCTTCGGTGGGCTTTGCAGCTTCAGGGGTAGGTGGACTGCCACAAGCTGAAAGTAAGATGCCAGCAATAATCATTGTGGCTAATACAATAAAAATGAAACGACGCATTTTCTCTTCTCCTTATATATTTATAAATCAATTTCTAAAATAATTATCTACAACGAGTCTATATTAACATGCCATTTTTAACGATCTGATAAGCCCACGTTAAGAGCATGTTAAAGGTCTGTTAACAAGATATAGAATGACATTGCCAGAATCGGAAATATCAGGCACAATAAGACATTCTTTCGTTTAATTACGGGTAAACTCCTAATATGGCAGATAAAGTTCTTATTATTGAAGATGAACCTACCCTCCAGGAAACACTGGCTTATAGTCTTAAAAAAGAAGGTTATCAGGTGGATATCGCCGCCGATGGAAAACAAGGGGTCGATCTCGCCCGGCTTAACCAACCTAACCTGGTCATCCTTGATATCATGCTCCCCATTCTGGATGGCTTCGAAGTATGTCGCATCTTGCGCCAGGAAATGAACACGCCCATTTTAATGCTTACGGCACGCGACAGCGAATTCGACCGCGTGCTTGGTTTGGAGATGGGAGCCGATGACTATGTTGTTAAACCTTTCGTCATGCGCGAATTGATGGCACGCGTCAAGGCGCTCTTAAGGCGGGTGCGACTGGATAAGCAAGACTCCGACGAACAACCTTTACAAACTGGAAAAGATATCTTTGTGTCCGGAAATCTGACGATCAATCTCAATCGCCGGCAAGTCTATCTTGATGGAGACGTAGTAGAATTCAAACCCAAAGAATTTGATTTAATGCTCTTCTTTTTTGAAAATAAAGGTCGGTTGCTCTCCCGCGAATTCCTACTGGAACGCGTGTGGGGATGGGATTTTGGCGGTGGGAGCCGAACCGTGGATGTACACGTGCGCTGGCTGCGGGAAAAGATAGAAATAGATCCTGCCAGTCCCAAACGCATCATCACCGTCCGCAGTGCAGGCTACCGCTTCGAAGGATAAGATGATTCATCGAGTTCACTGGCGTATCACCCTACCCATTGTCGGTCTGGTTACCATCATCCTGATCTGCGCCCATTTGGGCTGGCTTTCCTTACCCGTTTCGATTCTATTCATCTTAATAACTTCAGGACTCGTCATCTTTTGCATTGAACGCTTGATTGCACCTGTGAAAGAAATCACCCAATCTGCCCAGCAAATCACCGACCTGATATCTCCTAATGATAAGATCAACTACGCTTTGGAAAATGAAAATGAGATGGAGCAGTTATCTCTTACCTTCAATGGCATGGTGCGCCAACTTCACACTCAAATTGAGGCACTCCAAGCGGAACGGATGACCCTGAATGCAGTATTGCAGCACATGACAGATGGGGTCATTCTTGTGGATGAGCAAGGAAAAATCCAATTATTTAATAGCGCTGCGGAGCATATCTATGGCATGACTGCGAATAATGCGATTGGACACACGCTGGCAGAAGCATTGCGCTATCATCAAGTCGTTGAATTATGGCAAAACCAGCAGAGAACGGGCAAAGGATCCACGGCTTACTTGGAACTTGGACAGATGCGCCAATCGCTGCAAAGTACAGCGATTTCTCTTGAAGATGCCTTACCCGGCTGTACGTTGTTAATCTTTCAGGATACGACTCAACTGCGCCGGCTGGAAACCATGCGCCGCGATTTTATCAGTAACATATCTCATGAATTACGTACTCCGATTGCATCATTAAAGGCGTTGACGGATACCCTCCAAGACGGCGCATTGGAAGATCCCCCGGCAGCCAAGCGTTTTCTCTCGCGCATGGAAATCGAAGTGGACGCTCTCACCCAGATGGTAGCAGAACTCTTGGAACTCTCGCGAATTGAATCGGGGAAAGTGCCGCTTAGTGTACAGTCAATAAATCCCTGTGACCTGCTGGCAGCGGCAGTTGAACGTCTTCATCTTCAAGCGGAACGAGCCGGATTAACGATGCACATAGATTGTTCTGCAAATCTTCCTCAAGTCTTGGCAGATCCAACCCGCATCGGACAGATACTCGTCAATTTACTCCACAACGCTATCAAGTTCACCCAGCCGCCAGGTAGAATCACGCTCATCGCCCATCAGGATGAGTCTAAAGTCATTTTCGCTGTCAAAGATACGGGTATAGGAATTCCGAAGGATGAGTTGAAACGCATCTTTGAGCGGTTTTATAAGATTGATCAGGCTCGACGCAGTTCCGGCACGGGATTGGGTTTAGCGATTGCGCGCCATCTTGTCGAAGCCCATGAGGGGAAAATTTGGGCAGAAAGTGAAGAAGGGCACGGCAGCATTTTTTATTTCTCGCTGCCATTGGCATAAATTTTTCTCGATCGTCTTAACTGTCAAAACTGCATCATGGTTTTCTTATGTTATAATTACCTTGATGAAACGAGCCTTTTTTGTTTTAATCACGTTAGCGATAATAGCCATCTTCGGTATTTCAGCATGTACAGCCAAAGGGAATAACCAACAAAATCAATCGGATACCAATCAGACCATTGAGAACAAAGGATCCGATACGATGATTAACCTTGCTCTGGCGTGGGCAGAAGAATACCAAAAGCAGCACAGCGAAGTGAGAATTTCCGTCAGCGGCGGGGGGACGGGAATTGGTCTGGCAGCATTGGCAAATAATACAGTGGATATCGCCAATGCTTCACGTGAGATCAAATCTGAAGAAAAACAACTGGCGGAAAAGAATGGGATTACGCCCAAAGAATTCATCGTTGCCCGCGATGCCATCGCTGTGATTGTCCACCCCCGCAACCCGGTCAGTCAATTAACTTTAGAGCAAATCTCGCTTATCTATCGCGGTAAAATCAACAATTGGAGCGAGGTAGGCGGCGAAAATCGCCCGATTGTGCGCCTATCGCGTGAGACAAACTCTGGCACACATGTTTATTTTTTAGAAACAGTCGTACGGTTAGGTGATAAGAAGGATAAATCCCTCTTCTCTCCAAACACACTCCTATTACCTTCTTCCGAAGGAATCATCACCGAGACCAGTGATAACCCGAATGCCATTGGGTATGACGGTCTGGGTTATGTCGCCCCTTCGGTCAAAACTATCGCAATTGCTGGTAAAATCGGAGAGCACTATGTTCTGCCTGCGGTTGCGACAGTCAATGATAAAACCTACCCCATTTCGCGTGATCTATACATGTATACCCCCGGAGAACCGCAAGGGACCATCCTGGATTATTTGAAATGGGTTCGTTCTACAGAAGCGCAACAAATTGTAACCAATCTTGGTTTCGTACCCATCCTGGGTAACCCGTGAGTCATTTGATGGAAATACCAACCTGATTATGAAACAAACCAACTTTCAAACTCTCTTTCAACCTGAGAAACAAGACCAAGAGGAATCGCCTCAGCCCAAACCAACCGACTCGTTATCCGAGCGTATTATCACCCTATTGATCCGATCATCAGGGTATCTGAGCATTCTCTTTGTCAGTTTGATATGTATCTTCTTGCTAAAAGAAGGAATGCCAGCCCTGCTTAATGTTCCGCCAGCCAGTTTATTCGGGATGACATGGTACCCGATAGAAGGTTATTTCGGCATATTACCGCTGATTCTGGGCTCGCTATTAATTACGGTCAGTGCGGTTTTCATAGCGGTGATTTTCGGGATTGCCACAGCCGTATTTATGTCAGAGGTCGCCCCTAACTGGATAAATGAAATCCTTAAACCGCTGGTTGAAATTTTGGCTGGTTTTCCATCGGTAGTCCTCGGCTTTATCGGCATCCTGGCGCTCTCGCCATCTTTGCGAATTCTGCTCAATCTGCCGACTGGTTTGACAGCATTTACTGGTGCACTTTTGTTGGGTTGGGCAGCCATTCCAACAATCGTCTCAGTCTCCGAAGACGCTTTAAATTCCGTGCCGCGCTCTTACCGTGAGGCTTCGTTGGCGTTAGGTGCAACTCCCTGGCAAACTATCTGGGGGGTAACCCTGCAAGCAGCACGCAGCGGCATTCTTACCGGCGTGATGCTAGGTATCGGGCGTGTCATTGGCGAGACCATGACAGTCATGATGGTCACCGGAAACGCACCAGTCATTCCTGCCAGCCTGGATGCCCTCTTTATGCCTGTACGCACGATGACCGCCACGATCGCCTCAGAAATGGGCGAAGTTGCAAAAGGCAGTACCCATTACCAGGTGTTGTTCCTCATTGGAATTATTCTATTCTTATTCTCTCTGATTATTAATACCGTTGTATTTGTGATTTCATCAAGACGGTTATCCCATAGCGATCGATTATTATCCTAAGGAAGAAAATGACTTCTTTTTTCACTCCTCAACGTAAGCAGCAAGCCGGTTTTATAGTGCTTGGTATCGCTGCCTTGGTGGTAGTCATGCCAATCATAGTCATCTTGATCTATGTCATTCAAGCCGGACTTCCAGCCCTTTCTTGGGAATTTCTCTCTACCATGCCTCATAACGGCATGCGCGAAGGGGGTATTCTTCCAGCGATCTTAGGCACCATCTATCTGACGCTTTGTACGGCACTCTTCTCCATCCCACCGGGTGTAGCCGCTGCCATCTATCTGGCTGAATACGCCCCGGACAATTCCTGGACACGTGCCATCCGCATCGCCATGACGAACCTGGCAGGAATTCCTTCTGTCGTCTACGGCTTGTTCGGCTTGGGACTCTTCGTCATCTTCCTGCAATTCGGCACCAGTATCCTTTCCGCCTCCCTAACACTCTCCATAATGACCCTGCCGGTGATTATCAGCACCGCCGAACAGGCGATTCGGGCTGTGCCAACTCATTTTCGCACCGTCAGCATTTCCTTGGGCGCCAGCCGTTGGGAGACCATCCACCGCATTATTTTACCAGAAAGTATGCCTGGAATCATCACCGGAATTATTCTTGGTCTGGAACGTGCCGCAGGTGAAACTGCCCCAATTCTGTTTACCGGAGCTACCTTTTTCCTGCCGCGTCTACCCCATTCCTTAATGGATCCGACCATGGCATTACCATACCACCTGTTCGTTGTTTCCACACAGGTACCAGGCATGCCGGTCAAAATTCAATACGGTACAGTATTGGTCTTACTTGCATTCGTTTTAACCATGAATCTTAGCGCAGCGGTGATTCGCTCACGCGCCCGTGCCCGGCGTAAATGGTGAAAATATATGGATAAAATTGTTATCGAAAACCTCAGCGTGCACTACGACGACGGCATCGAAAGCTTGAAAAATGTGCATCTAAAAATTAAAGAAAAGCAAATCACCATCCTTTTCGGTCCTGCTGGAGGGGGTAAGTCAACCCTGCTGCGGACGCTTAACCGCCTGAATGACCTGGCAGACTTGAAACGTCAAACTGGACATGTCTGGATGGATGATTTGGACATCCTTTCCCCAAGCGTCGATGTTACCGCTCTGCGCCGGCGAGTTGGAATGGTATTTTCTCGTCCAGCGCCGCTTCCGCTTTCAGTTTATGAAAATATCGCCTACGGACTACGGGTGGCGGGTGAAAATCGCAAGTCAAAATTAGACGAAAAAGTAGAGCAAGCCTTGCACCAGGTTGTCTTATGGGATGAGATTTTCGACCGCCTCAAGGATTCTGCTTTTACGCTTTCTGGCGGGCAGCAACAGCGTCTGTGTATTGCGCGCGTCCTGGCGTTGGAACCCGAAGTCATCCTCTTAGACGAACCCACATCCGCTCTTGATCCGATTGCAACAGCAAAGATTGAAGCAACCATGCGAGAATTGTCCCGTCATTTAACCATTATATGGGCTCCTCACAGTATGCAACAGTCAACCCGCATGGCTGATGATGCCGTTTTCTTTTTACAAGGAGAAGTGATTGAAGCCGCTTCCTCCAAGCGAATCTTCATGAACCCACAAGATAAGCGTACCGAAGATTATATCAATGGGCGGTTCGGATGAAGTGTATCTCACAAATAATTGTGTGATTTTTTATATATGAAACCGCTTTCTAAGGATGAAAAAATACGGTAAAATTAAGTGTAGAAATTTTTATTTATAAAAAGTTGAGTCGAAAAGTCAATGGAGAAGAAAAATGATCGAAGTCTTAAGTCAAGGATTTGATGGAGGGAAGCGTTGCCTGCGGTTTGAAGCCGGCGGCTTGCTCCAAACGGTTTATGAGCATCCTGATTGCCCGCTGCCTTTACGGAATATCTTGGAAGGAGCAGTCGCATGGCAAAAAAGGAATGAGTACAAGTCAGGAACAGCCTTACGAACGATTCCGCAATATGCGGCTGTGTTATTAGCCTTGGGAACTCAGGTAACGACTGGTGAGAACAGGGAAGCATTATCCGATTTTATCGAACGTAGTGGACCTGTTGGTAAGTTAACGGATATATTCGTGCCACTGGATGTTACCGGGCGCATCTATGGAGAGTCACATGTACGCCGCACACCAACGGATACGCCCATCGTCTCCGCTATGGCAGGGGTGGATATTGTAGATGGCATTGTCAAACAAGCAAGACTGGCATTAACCGGGGTATGGGAAGATAATGTGCATCTGGCAAAAGCTGCCAACCTATTGGTTGGCAAACCTCTCGACACGCAGACGATCGCAGATGTCGCGGCAGCCATTCAAGAAGAAGTAAATCCAAAAGGAAATTATCTGGGCAGTGTTGAATATAGGCGTGCTATGGCTGTTATTACCATAAAACGAGCTTTAGAAATTTGCAGTAAGGGAGGAATGCTATCGTGAGCACAGAAACGATCCAGGTCAATTTTATTCTAAATGGTGTTCAACATCAGGAATCCATCGAACGCGGCGAAAGTCTACTGGAATTTCTACGCAAACTGGGCATGTATAGCGTCAAGAATGGCTGCAGCGAAGGTGACTGCGGCATGTGTACCGTGTTGGTAGATGGTCAACCAGTTCCAAGTTGCATGTGGAAAGCCCAGGAAATTGAAGGACGGTCTGTCTTAACCCTCGAAGGATTGAGCAAACGCGATGAAATGCATCCCCTCCAACAAGCTTTTATTGACACCGGTGCCATTCAATGCGGTTACTGTACACCCGCTCAAATCCTGACTGCCAAAGCATTATTGGAACGTAATCCTAATCCTACAGATGAGGAAGTCGGTGAAGCACTCAGTGGTGTATTATGTCGTTGTACCGGATATGTCAAAATCATCGATGGTGTGCAACGCGCCGCCGCCTGGCTGCGCGGAGAAAGTGTATCTTTGGAAGTCGCTCTTCCGCAGATCCACACACCCCCAGAGATGAGCATGTATGAAGATTTACAAGTCGTTGGAAAACCTGTCCAAAAAGTGGATGCTGTCAAGCTAGTAAAAGGATATCCTGTCTTTACAGATGATTTCGTATTGCCAGAAATGTTATATGGGGCAATCCTCACCAGCCCGCACGCCCATGCACTGATCAAGCGGATCGATGCCAGCAAAGCGCGTGCCTTGCCTGGTGTACACGCCGTATTGACTCACGAAGATGTTGCCCGGATCAAATACGCATCCGGTGGACAAAGTTACCCACAGCCAGAACCGCACGATCAGGTTAGTTTGGATAATAAAGTGCGCCATGTTGGCGACCGAGTCGCTATCGTAGCTGCTGAAACGCCGCAATTGGCAGAGAAGGCACTCCGCTTGATTGAAGTGGAATATGAAGTTTTACCCCCCGTGCTTGACCCGCGGGATGCGATGAAAGATGGCGCTCCCGTCATTCATGATGAAGCAGACACCAGTGGCATCCACGATGCCAAACACAACACCGCTTACCATATTGAAGCACAGGTAGGAGATGCAGAAGCTACTTTCAAAACATGCGATCATGTCTTTGAAGGAGAATATACCACCCCGCGCCAGCAGCATGTCAATCTGGAGCCGCATGTTACCATCACATACTGGGATGAAGACGACCGCATGGTTGTACGTACCAGCACACAGGTGCCCTATCATTGTCGCCGGATCATTGCCCCTTTGATTGGCTTGCCCGTCAAACGTATTCGAGTGATCAAACCACGCATCGGCGGCGGCTTCGGGAATAAGCAAGAAATCGTCCTGGAAGATGTATGTGCGCATCTCACCATCGCTACAGGTAGACCCGTGCGCATGGAATACACGCGCCGCCAGGAATTCACCAGCTCACGTACCCGCCACCCGCAAGTTATCCGTTATAAGATTGGCGTCAAAGGAGACCAGGTCATCGCGATGGATTTATATGTTATCGGAGATACCGGAGCGTATGCCACTCACGGTTTGACCGTTCAGATGGTGGGCGGTTTCAAAGGTTTGTCGCTTTATAATCCGCCCAACGCACGGTTTATCAGTGATGTGGTTTACACCAATAAACCGATTTCGGGGGCATTTCGAGGATATGGCACCATGCAGGAAACCTATGCTCTCGAAGTCTTGATGGAAGAAATCGCTGAAAAATTGGGAGTGGATGTCGTCAAATTCAAACTTGACAATGTACTCAAGGTTGGCGAACCGATGTACCTGGCAACCGAATTAGGTGAAGGAAGGCAGGGTTACGAGCAAACCTTGGGAACCAGTGCCATTGATAAAGCCGTCGAAATAGGCTTGGAATCCACCGATTACTATGCCAAACGTGAGGAATATGCACGCCAGAACCAATCCAGCACAGGACACATCAAACGCGGCATCGGTATGTCAATCATGATGCATGGAAGCGGCGTCGCCGGATTGGATATGGCTTGTGTTACATTTAAGATGAACGATGATGGTTCATTCAATATGTACACAGGCTCTACCGATATCGGCACCGGATCTGACACGATCTTAGCCCAGATGGCAGCAGAAGTATTGGGAATCACAACAGAAGATATCATCGTCCATGCTGCAGATACAGATTTTACTCCCTTTGATACGGGCGCATATGCCAGTTGCACGACCTACATCACCGGCGGTGCAGTACAGAAGGCAGCCCAGGATATCCGCCGCCAGATCCAGGAACATGCCGCTCCTATGTTAAGCGTCGATGACCCAGCAAAACTTATTTTAAGAGATAAAAAGGTTTTTGCACCCAATGGGCGTTCGATTTCACTACAAGAGGTCGCTTTGGACAGTCTGCACTGGCATAACCAGCACCAGATCATCGCCAGCGCATCTCATATCAGCCTGGTCAGCCCTCCACCAACAGCCGCTCAATTTGTCGAGACCAAAGTGGACACCGAAACCGGCGAAATCTTCATTGAAAATATGCTCATGGTCGTAGACTGCGGGCGGGTTATCAATCCCATCACTGCTGCCGGACAGGTAGAAGGTGGGATGATGCAAGCCCTGGGATTTGCACAATGCGAAGACATGTACTTTGACGAGAACGGTCGCCCGCTTAATGCACGGTTGGGACCCTACCGGATTTATAAATCCAATGAAACTCCCAAGATGGAAGTTATCTTCGTCCAGACAGACGAGCCAAGCGGACCTTTCGGGGCAAAATCCATCTCTGAAATTGCCATCGATGGTGTCGCCCCGGCACTCGTCAATGCTGTTCACCATGCAACCGGTGTCTGGATGCGAGATTTACCGCTTACCCCAGAACGGGTATGGCAAGCATTAAAAACGCGCTGAGAAAGGATTTTAAATTCTTAAAGTGCCATTAGAACATTCACCGAGCATAATCGTACTTGGTAGCTTTCTCTGAGGTTCTACACCCTCCCGAACTACTTCCAAGCCAAGATTATGCCCGGTGATTTTAATAACACCCCAAGCGTTTTTATAGCGCATTTATTCCGTTACTCTCCAATCGTTGGTGAGCTTAATCCAAATTGCCTTCTACATGATATACTTAAGTAGCTATGGGTAAAAAGATAAAAATTATTCACGTCGTTGGTGCCCGCCCGAACTTTATGAAGGTTGCGCCATTAATTAAGGAGTTGTCTCAAGATTCGCAGACCAACAATCTTTTAGTCCATACCGGACAGCACTATGATCAAAAGATGTCGGCTGTATTCTTCGAAGAACTGGCACTCCCCGAACCTGATATCAATCTTGAAGTTGGATCTGGATCGCATGCCGAACAGACAGCCCAAATCATGCTTCATTTTGAACCCGTCTTACTCGAATACCGCCCGGACTGGGTGGTTGTCTATGGAGATGTCAATTCAACGCTGGCTTGCACACTGGTAGCAAGTAAATTACAGGTTCAGGTAGCGCATGTGGAGGCGGGAGTACGAAGTTTTGACCGTTCAATGCCGGAAGAAATCAACCGCATTTTGACAGATGCCATATCGGATTTGCTATTCACACCTGCACGGGAAGCTAATTACAATCTCCAGAGGGAAGGTATTATCGAAGAAAAGATCCACTTCGTTGGAAATATTATGGTGGATACTTTACTGACATCCATTGAGAAAGCAGGAAATCGTCAGGCATGGCAACGCTGGAATCTGGCGCCTCAGTCTTACGCTGTCCTGACATTGCATCGCGTTTCCAATGTGGACGAGACCAACACCTTTAGAGACCTGCTTTCAGCCATTGAGGATATCTCAAAATGGCTGCCAGTCATCTTTCCCATCCATCCCCGCACAGCAAAGCGCCTCGCAGAGTTCGGTTTGAGTGAACTCCTCCAGCGTTCCTCTGGATTAGTATTGGTCGAGCCATTAGGCTATATGGATTTTTTGAGCCTGATCAGCCAGGCAAAATTTGTCCTGACCGACTCCGGCAGTCTTCAGGCAGAAACAACGATGCTTTCCATCCCCTGCCTGACCATGCGCACCAACACCGAATGGAATGTTACGGTGGATCAGGGTAGTAATTACATGGTTGGCACAAATAAACAAGAAATAATCCATCAAGCGCGTGCCATCATGGATGGAGCAGGAAAACATTGGAGTATCCCAGAATTATGGGATGGTAAAACAGCACAACGCATTACCCAAGTTCTGCTTAACCAAGGATAGAGATAGAATGTTTGACGGTACCATTGATTTTGATGATGTAGGAGGTCATGTATGGCAAGTCTAGAAGCCCCTTTAGTCATCGGTGTTGCGGGTGGGTCAGGTTCTGGTAAGACAACCGTTGCGCGAGAAATTATGCAAAGCGTGGGAGCCGAGCATATCGCCTACCTACCCCATGATGCTTATTATCGCGATCTAAGCAGCCTATCACCAGACCAACGCGCTAACATGAATTTTGACCATCCAGATGCTTTGGATACGCCATTACTCATTGAACATGTAAAACAGCTCAAAACATTTCAACCGATTGCACTCCCCGTCTATGACTTTAAAAACCACATGCGAACGACTGAGACTCATCTGGTGCAACCGCAACCCATTGTTATGGTTGAAGGCATTTTAATTTTTGTCGAGCCAGATTTACGCGCCTTGCTGGATGTAAAAATCTTCGTCGATACGGATGCCGATATCCGCTTCATTCGCAGACTGCAGCGCGATATTCAAGAACGCGGCAGATCTACCGAATCAGTAATCCAACAATATCTCGCCACGGTTCGCCCAATGCATCTAAAATTTGTAGAATATTCCAAACGTTATGCAGACGTGATTATCCCTGAAGGCGGGTATAATCAAGTTGCCATCGATATGGTCGCTGCCCATATTAAAAACCTATTGAGATCTTCGTCAAGGTATGCGCATTCCTGATCCATCTTCTCCACCCAATAAAACAAACTCGGTAGGCATGACGATTGTACGCATCGCCGTACTTTTATTCGTCATCGGCATCACAATCTATATCTACCTCATTCGAGATCAAGCAAAAGACCTGGCAAACTATGGGTACACCGGCATCTTTTTATTATCGATTCTGGCAAATGCCACGATCATTTTACCTGCTCCCGGTATTTTATTCGTATTTGCGATGGGCGGCGTCTTTAATCCTGCCTTTGTAGCAATCGCCGCCGGCGGTGGTGCTGCAATCGGCGAACTTTCTGGTTACCTGGCAGGTTTCAGCGGTCAACCCGTCATCGAGAATGTTGCCCTCTACCAGCGAATCAGGACATGGATGCAACAGAACCGCCAATGGGTGGGTCCTTTTATTATGTTTCTTGCCTTCCTGCCGTTGCCCTTTTTCGATCTGGCTGGAATTGCCTCTGGCGCATTGAAAATACCACTTAGATCTTTTTTCCTATGGTGTTTGGCAGGAAAAATGATTAAGATGCTGGCAATCGCCTATGCCGGAGCCTACTCCTTCAAATTGATTCCATGACTACCCTGAATATTTTACTTTTCAAATGGTATCCAGAAGTTGCACCGCTTCATCAAAAGGGCGGCAGTATTTGATAATCTCTTCGTCAAAACGAACGATGGTTTCATCCAGACTATCGATTTGACACAACAGTTCCGAAAGTACAAAACGGTGATGTGGCTTTACTCGTCCACTGAGTGCTTTGGTAAGAAGATCGCGTTTCTCTCGTAAACGTCCCTTTGATAATAACGCCATTTCTTCCGGCTTTGTATGACCTTCAATCAGCGCTTCCAGCATAGCGATCCCTGATACACCCATGACATTCATCGCCACACTGCCCAGCTTGATATTGCCGCTTTCCAATGTCTTATTTACAAGCGCAGCCCGTTCTCTTACGAAATTCGCCCGATGGCGTGTCAATTCTTTCAATTCACGTTGTCCTTCGGGTGGAATAAAACTTCCCCTTAATAGCCCATGTCGGAGCAGTTCCGCTATCCATTCCGAGTCTTTTACGTCCGTTTTTCGACCTGGCACATGCTTGATATGCTGCGCATTCACCAGCAATAATTCAAAATTTCCCTCCAGTATATTGTAAATCGGCTTCCAATATTCTCCTGTTCTTTCCATCGCTGCTTGTGTAATCTGGTAACCAGTCAACCAGTCTGACAATTCCAGCAAATCTGCCGTCATTGTCCCAAACGTACGCACCTCTTTGTAAAGTCTGCCCGTATCGTCCTCTACGATTATTGCTGCTACTACCGTCTTTTTGTGTACATCCAATCCTGCACATCGTTTGTGTTCTACTTTCATCATATCCTCCTAGTTTCATCGTTTCGACTGGCGTGGATACCCGTATTCTATTATTCTATCCTGCGTACTTCCTCGCGGAGCGACAATCGGCGGTGCCTTCAGGTATCCCGGTTCGACTATCCTTCGAGCTTATTGCACCATTCTTATTCAACCTCTTTGCCAGTCCCATCCCTCTCTTATACCACTAAATTTTCATCCTCGGTTGTGAAATTTTTTCATGTGGACTATAATCTCTGTTATGGGGTTCTCATGAATGCGATGAGTTGTGATAAGACGGAGCTTAAATACAAAAGCCCAATTTCATTGTGCCCATTTTTTAACGAAGGTAATGTATGTAACTATCAAATCATTGTCCTAAGATAGTTTTCTTTCGCAGGAGGTTAAATGCTGTCGCAATCCAAAATAAAACAATCCATTCAGCAAATCCCATTCTTTTTTGAAGGATTGACGCTACTAGCTGTAATGATTTTCCTTGGACAAGCATTTTATTATGCTCATACTAGTCCAGTGTCCATGGATGAAGGTACTTATCTGATGAAAGGCTTGTTATATCTGCGCGGTGATTACTATCCCTTTCAAGATTATGGTCCCTGGGTAAATAAAATGCCGTTTTCCTTTCTAATACCTGGTATAGCACAAATAGTATTCGGACCTGGGTTGCGTACAGGCAGGTATTTTTCGATATTTCTAAGCCTTCTCACTATGCTCTTTCTATATATCACCATCCATCAACTTGTAGGTAAAAAATGGGCAACTCTAGCATTATGGGTAATGGCAATCAGTCCAATGTGGATTTCTTTTTATGTGCATGCAACAACCCAACCAATCGTTGCCTGTATGCTTATGGCAGCAGTATACTTGATATTGGGTGATAAAAAGCCGCTTTGGCAGGTGGTTCTTTCTGGGATATTGACGGCGATGGTGGTATTAACAAGACAGAATATGGCACCAGTAGTTTTGTTCACACCAATTTTTGCCTTCTGGCAACATGGCAAACGCGCTGGTTGGTTTGCCAGTATTGCACTTGTACTGACACTGTTTATTGTCCATGTTATATACTATCCAAAGATATTCAGTATCTGGGCTGATATGATCCCTTTCTCAATTCCCTTACTTGATCAATTTTCCCCTCAATTGGGTATCATATTATCTAAACCCCCAATTCAACATAGTAATTCACTGAGATTCACCATTTTTCTTGAAGGTTTCCGTTTTTATTTTCTACCACTAGTAGGATTAGTGTTCACATGGCTGCTTTGGAAAGATGAAGATAGATCACATGGCATGATTCTTCGCCGAGCCGTAGTTTCGCTCTCTTTGCTTGTGATATCACTATGGGGAGTACATATTTATGGCGCATTAGGAAATGATTATTGCCCATTTTGCTACTCAGGTTATATTTCTTTTTTTGCTCCGGTGGTGTTATTACTGGTATTAATCTCCATGGATGGATGGCGAAAGAAACCCGGACAGGCATCCTCTGTGGTTGTGGTAATGTTAGTATTATTTTTTTCCATCGCAATCGGCTATAGCGTTCGTCTATCCTTGAGATGGTTGTTAGATTTGCCTGTGCCACGCATAAGCAATGGACAAATTCTACCTGGGGCATCTCAGTTGTGGGGTATTCTTTCTTTCGGATCTGGAGCCTCTTATACTCTATTGAAAGACCTTATACCTACTCTGATGTGTTTATTGGTCGGCTTACTGACAGTGATAAGTGGCTTTGTAATTGTCCGTTTCAACAAGAGCAAAACCAGTGGTGCTTACACTACGGCTATTATCTTTTTAATATTGGGCGCAATCCTATTGCCCATGGAATTTTTTGGCAAAGGAAATTATTCTCTTAACTGCCCTGCTGATGTGATTGCCCGTACCGAGGAAGTAGGTGCACAAATTGTAACTGTAGTAAAACCCAACTCACTGGTTTATTGGGAGAATGATCTATCACCTCTTCCACTTCTGTATCTAAATAATGTACGTATCTTCCCACCCCAATTGAATCATGGGTACAGTTTTTTCCTGCAGGGCGATCCTGATATTCTTGCAAAAAATGGCTTTTGGAGCAATGAGCTAGCCCAACGCTGGATAGAACAAGCTGATTATGCTCTATTGGCAGAACCCTATACGCGCAAGTGGTTAAAGAGTCCTATATTTCTTTCTCGATACGATGAAGTGAACTTTACATCGCAAACGGATCCATGCGATAAAAAAAATGGATCGCCTATCCATATATTTCGCAGGAAAGATTAGACATCTTACAGAACTCCATTACTCACAAGGTTAGCATAATTATGAAACGCCATGATAGAAACAGCTTGGAAGTAAGCTGGTGAAAAATCAGCAGTGAGAGTGAGTTGGGTTGGGTTGTGATAAAATAATGTGTTACTTCAATGGTTCTATATCATCATGCCTATTTTTGGCGAAGGTATTGCCGTGTCCGAATCATAAATATGTATACTAAAAAACCAACCTTCATTGCGAGCTATTTCTTCTTCGCTGCCCTGCAAGCTGTCGTAGTCATCATT